>JAGDAM010000237.1 GCA_017959485.1 Clostridia bacterium | reverse complement strand
CTCATCCACCGCTTCCGCGTGACGACTCATCCGCCGCTTTCGCGGTCCCCAAGCTCGCCGCAGGCGAGGTATGCCCTAGCCGGGGAAGGTTTACGAGAAATGTAGTTTGGGATAAAGCAATATGCCAACAGAGAAACGGCTCTTCAAAGCTTACGCAACAAGAAAAAACTATAACGTCGATGAATTGATTCATACCAAAGCATATTGGTTAAATCCCAAATACTATATTGCGATTACCTTCTCTGGCTAGAGCATACCTCGCCTGCGGCGAGCTTGGGGACCGCGGAAGCGGTGGATGAGTCGTTTTTAAGTGCCTCCGGCGTTTCTCTCCCCTCATCCGTCGCCGTCCGGGTGACACCTTCCCCTGAGGGGAAGGCAAATAGTATATGGTATTTGGGATATCACCAATAGACGACCGGAGGCGCCGCCAAAGAAAAAACCTCGCCGCTGACGCGAAGCGGCGGGATGATCCCTCCTGACACTCTGTTCCTGAACAAAACCTAGGATCCGCAATAAAGTCCCCGGAAACAAAAGCACCCGGACAACGATCCTCCGATCGGCGCCCGAGTGCTTTTCTTTATTCAGTTGATCGGTCGACACAAACGACGTAAGACTCTTATATCCCTTTTCCGCGTATCGCTCCGGTCAGCCCGGTGAGAGGGCGGCTTCGTTTTTTCTCACCGCTCTGCGGTAGAACAAAACGAACGCGATAACCTCCGCGGCGAAGGTGAATATCCAGGAGATCGGATAGGATACGTAGAGCCAGAACATGTTGTGGAAGAATTCGGTGCGATCGAAGAGAAACTTGACCCAGGTTATGCGCAGACCGACGGTTCCTATCATGCTTATCAGCATCGGAACCACCGACGTGCCCAGCCCCCGAAGCATCCCCGTGGCCGTCTCCATCAGCCCGCACAAAAAATAGGTCGGAGCCATGACCGAAAGCCGCAGCGCTCCGTACGCGCGCACCTCGGCGGCGTCTTCTCCCGGCGCGTATATACTGAGCAGAGCGTCCGGGAACGAGAAGGCGACGGCGCCGAGCAGGAAGGTGAAGAGGACGACGAGCAGGACCGACGACAGGTAGATCTTTTTGATCCTCCCGTACTGACGCGCCCCGAAATTCTGTCCGGTAAAGGAGAGCGCGCCGTGATAGACCGAGTTCCCGGTGATGTAGATGAATCCGTCGATATTCGACGCCGCGGTGTTGCCCGCCATCGCGAGTCTGCCGAGCGAGTTGACCGACGACTGTATTACGACGTTGGAAAAGGCGAAAAAGGTTCCCTGAAGCCCGGCAGGAATGCCGATTACCGCGATCTTTCTCAGCTTATCCGGGTAAATCTTAAGCCGTTTCGGTATCAGTTTGCAGGAGTCGTCGAGACGCGACAGATAGATCAGCGTCATGGCGGCGGACGTGCCCTGCGAAACGACGGTCGCCATCGCGACCCCGGCCACGTCGAGCCGGAAAACTATGACGAACAGAAGGTTGAGCAAGACGTTCAGAAGCCCGGAAACGACGAGGGTAATCAGCGGGAAGCGGGTGTTTCCCTTCGATCTCAGTATCGCGCCTCCGAAGTTGTAAGCCATGGTGAAGGGAAGTCCAACGAAATAAATCCTCATATACAGCGCCGACCAGTCGATAACGTCGGCGGGAGTGTCCATAAGCGAGAGGAAAAAGGGCGCGAAGACTATGCCCACCGCCGAAAGGACGGCCCCGACGGCAAAGGACGAAAGAACGGCGGTGTGAACCGTCTCGGATACGTCCCGGTCGCGGCCGGCTCCGAGATAGTGTGAAACCGTGACGTTGGTTCCGACCGACAGCCCGAGAAAGAGACTGACTATCAGATTCGTCAGCGAACCGGTCGAACCGACCGCCGCGAGCGCCTTCTCGCCGTCCGACGCGAACCGTCCGACCACCGCGACGTCCGCGGCGTTGTAAAGAAGCTGAAGGATCCCCGAAAAGAGCAGGGGAAGAGTATAAACGAACAGCCGCGGAAAAATCGGGCCGTTCAGCATGTCGACGTCTCGGCGAAGAGTGCGTGACGCCGCTGTTGATTTATTCATAGTGCTTTTTTACGGGCTGCCGGGCGCGTTTTCCGCGCCGGGCAGCCCGATGATTATTCAGATACCGGCTCAACCGATTCGTCGGCCGTGATTTTTTTCTTTTTTCTTAAAGGTTTGCCGAAAACAAGGAGAACCGCAATTATCGGCAGGCAGACGATCAGACTTCTCTTGGCGGCGAAGACGATGAAGGAAAGAGAGAAGACCGAGCGGAAATGCGTCTTCACATCGGAAACTGTAACCATATCCCCGGCGAGTTCGGCGTTCTGGGCCTCCATCATTTTATTGAATTCGGAAGAGATCTCGGCGATCTTGCTTTCGAGCGTCTCAAAATCCGAGCGGAGGGCGGCGTAAAGTTCGGTGGAGCTGTTGCTGGTCTGCAGCTTCTGGAGGCGCTGCGTGAAGTATTCGATATCCGACGTCACCGAGGCGATTTCGGAATTGATCGAAAGACGGCGCTCGACGAGAGATTCGTAGGTTTCTTTGGATTTGCTTTCGACTTTGATGACCGAATCGCCCGAACTCATATAGATCGATGAATCCAACTCGAAAGCGGCTATCTGATCCTCGACCGTTTTAAGGTCGACGTTGAGGGTGTCGAGAGTATAACCGAGCAGGAGAATGTTGTAGCGGTAGTAATCGGGCATCCAGGCGGCGTTGTTGGTAAGACCGTTGACCGTGATGCTTGAACGCATCCGGTCGGCCTTGTCGGTGATCAGATTCGAGCACTTTTTTGCGATAGTCTGGTAATTGCTTCCCTCATAGGAGTAGTAGGGATAGGTCTCGGCAAGGAAGGATGAATAGGAATAGATCGAGTCGATTACGTCGCAGTCGACTTCGAGCCGGTGAAGATATTCGTGAGTCGTGTTGCTGACAAGTCCGCCGAGCAGCGAGGAGTCGAGTGTCCTCGAATAGGTCTTCACGAACTTTTCCGAGAGCAGCCGGACGATTTCGCCGAGCAGCGCACGCAGTTTGCGCGCCGAAATGCCCTTGTCGAAATCCCTCCAGAGCCGCACGGTGAAGGTGGACGGATGGTATCCGGTTGTCGAGTCGGGTTTGGAGGTAGTGACTCCCGAAGAGGTTTCGTTAAGTATCCGTTCAACCGTATTGTTCGAGGTGTTTCCGGAAAGCGTGAGGTTGTTCAGAACGTCCTCCGCCTTGTATTTGTCTCTCATATCGAGATTGCCGAGAGCTTCGGCGACCAGGTCTTCGGTTACAAATGAGGAAAGATTCAGCGCCTGCCTGTACGGATCGAGGCCGTTGTTGATACCGTCGTAGTTAAGCGTCAGGGACGCAGTTGCGTAATCTCTCGTCGGTCCGGAGTAAAAGAGCGCGACGGAAAGGATAAAGCAGAATACGAGCACCGCGGCGGCGGCGATGACGGCAATCCACGTTTTTCCGGAAAGCCGCATATTGAATCTGAAGTCCGCCATCTCAGTTTTCCTCCTTCTTTCCGGACGAGAGCTTGAACTCGGCAATAAGCGCGTATCCGAACCAGAGGAAGATCCCCATGGCGGCTCCCCCGGCAACGCCGATGCCGACCTTCTTGACGAGAGAGGACTCGGTCTTCTCGAAGGCGCAGACGCTGTTGGTCATCGCCCCGTTGAAGGCCCCGGAGGAGATGAGTTCTTCGTTAAGATCGTAAAGCAGCTGCGCCGCCTTGACGCTGTTGGAGTACGTGGCCTGCATTTTGGTTTCGACGTCGCTGATGTCGTTCTGGGATGTCTCGCTAATCTTTTCAAAGCCGTCGATCCGGTTTTGCGTGACCGATATATCCCTGTCGATAGCCGACAGATCCTGCTTGAGAGACGTCTGATTCAGGATCAGCGAGTTGTAGTAGTCGCTGCTTATGACGGTGCTAAGCGAGTCCTCGCCCTCTTTCCGGATTATTTCGATCTGCTCTTTCTTGTAGTTCTCGATGGCCGTCTCCACGGCGGCGATCTCGGAGAGCTTTTCGGTCCGGCTGATCGCCAGCTGCGTCAGTTTGTAATTGAGATTGGTAAGAAGCAGTTCCGGATTGACCGAAATCGAGTTCAAATATATGTGAGCGTAGATGTGATCGTTTTCGATGACCAGCTCGCGGTCTATCATCTTTTTGACGTCCGCGAAGGAGAGACCGTTGGACGGAGAGCGGAAATCGGGGAAGGTCGATTCCCTGACCGCGGCGTAGTGCGAAAGGCTTCTGAGGGAATCCGAGATGCGGTCGAGCTGTTCGAGAAAGTCGTTCCCAATCTCTTTGCCCGTGTCGATGAAGGTCTCGGGCCGGGAGGTGTCCGCGTATTCGAGCACCATCCAGGCGCGGAAGGCGTCGAGGATCCTCTCAAGGAGGGCTTTCAGTTCGGAGTCGGGTATGGTATAGCTCTTTCCGCCGATGACGAAGCCGTTCTTAAGCGTGACGATCATCCTGTTGGTGTAGACGAGCTGGAGCGACGTGACCGCATCGAAATAGTTTTTGCTCACGGGATCGAGCCCGGCAATGGCTTCCAGCTCCTTTTTGGATTCGTCGGAGAGAATGCGCTCCGCGCTGATGTTTGCCGCGACCGACGAGGCGGGGAGTTTGCGCGAGAGATTGATCGATGAAAGAGCCGAAGTCACGATATAGGTGTTCTTCAGGGCGTCGGTCTCGAGCAGACCTCCGTCGGGAGCCGTGCCGTTTTCGGCTCCGGGATAGTTGAATGTGAGTATTGCCCTCGCTGACGGATGCGGCGTGATGGCAACGTTAAGAAAGAGAGCCGCGGCCATACCTATGAGGACAAGGGCTGCCGTCAGCCGGAGAAAGACGCCTCTTTTGCTCTTCATCGTCGAGAAGAGCCGGAAGAAGTCTATCGTGGCGCCCTCATTCGCCGCCTGTCCCGGATTGCGGGAGATAAGCAGTTCAACCTTGGGGTTTCCGGCTTTCCCGGTGCTGTTATTGTTCGTTTCCGACATTATTAATCAGTAAGCCTTTCTGGTTGTTTAGGTTTGTATCCGATTTTCGGATTGTTTGGGAAATTCAAGCTCTTTATTATAATACATATTTTATACTGTGTCAAGAAAAATCCCCGTTCCGCGACTCGGGCGGCGAGCGCTTCGGTCCGTTCGTTTCCGAGGAGCGGCAGGATTCTTAAAAGATCCGTTCCCGATTCTCCAAAAACGCGCAGCGGCTCGCGCAAACCCGGGCCGGGTTCCGGATGATATTATATCACAATCGGAGCCCGCCTGCAATCCGGGCCCCGAAATTTGTTTTTTTTCTTTACATACGGGCTTCAATATTGTATAATTTATATATATCAAACAAGCGGGGTGATTCGCGTGAAACTGAATTACAGAAAAACGATTCTCGTCGGCTTTGCTTTCTTCCTTATCTGCACCTTCTGGCAGGCCTACGACACGATCGTGCCCAAGATTCTCACCGACAGGTTCGGAATGTCCCAGACCTGGTCGGGAGTAATTATGGCGCTTGACAATATTCTCGCTCTCTTTATGCTTCCGCTGTTCGGAGGCATTTCCGACAGAAGCAAACACAGATGGGGCAAGAGAAAGCCCTTCATATTCTACGGGACGATCGTCGCGATCGCCGCCCTGATGCTTCTGTCCGCAGTCGACTACGGTCAGCTCGGAGTCATTAAGGACGCCGCCGTGATCGACGACGAGGCGGCTCTCGGCATCGTTTACGACAAGGTCGGCTCGGAGGAGCTTACGACTCCGGAAGGAAAGACCTTCGTCGTCTCAAAAGACTTCGGGACTCGCGAACAGTTTATCGGAATTAAATCTCAGATTTGGGAGACCAGATTCAGGACTCACGTCATTTCGGTTAAGTACGCCGACGGAACCGAGCAGTCGATTACCGATCAGCGTTACAAGACGATTATCGTTACCTACGACGGCACGAAGTTCTTCGTCCGTTCGCGCGACACGCTTCAGGACCGCGAAATCGCCGAACTTAAGGTCCAGCAGAGCGAATCGGTGAACATGTCGACGGTCGATCTTGCCGCCGTCTTCAACGGAGACGACTCGACTATCCTTCCCGCCTTCAAAAAGGTGACGAACTCGGTATACACAAACTACGTCGCGCCTGCGCGGCAGCAGTACGTCAATATGATGACGAAAGATAATTCGCTCTATCTTATCCTCTTCGTGGTCACGCTCCTCGTTCTGCTGATAGCCATGTCGACCTTCCGCTCGCCCGCGGTCGCGCTCATGCCCGACGTTACCGTCAAGCCGCTGAGGTCCAAGGCCAACGCGGTAATCAATCTGATGGGAACGCTCGGAGGCGTGGTCGTTCTGGTCCTCGGAATGGGCTTTGCATTCAACAACGGAGCTATAATCAACACCTTCCGTCCGTACGTGCTCTTCTTCGGCGTCGTGGCTCTCGTTATGGGATTCGCGCTCGCGGTTTTCATGACCTTCGTCAAGGAGACGAAATGGTCGTCCGAGGCGGCGTCCGCGCAGTATCTGCTTGACGAGAATGACGCCGCGGCAGGCGGAGACGTCGAAACCTCCGGAGGGAAGCTGTCGAAGGGAGAGCTCGTTTCGCTGCTCTTCATCCTCGCGTCGGTCGCGCTCTGGTTCATGGGATACAACGCGGTAACCTCCAAATACTCGGTCTACGCCACGAACGTGCTCGACCTCGACTACAGCACGACGCTGCTCGTCGCCAACGCCGCGGCGCTCGTCTCCTACCTCCCGGTCGGCCTCGTCGCCTCGAAGATAGGACGCAAGAAGACAATCCTGGCCGGAGTCGCCATGCTCGCGGTATCCTTCTTCATCGCGAGCTTTATGCGGGTCGGTTCAAGTTCACTCGTTATGAATCTCATGTTCGCGCTTGCCGGTATCGGATGGGCGACGATAAACGTGAATTCCTTCCCGATGGTCGTTGAACTGTCAAAGAACAGCAACGTGGGCAAATACACCGGATTCTACTACGCCGCGAGCATGGCCGCTCAGGTGGTGACTCCGATGTTCTCGGGACTTCTTATGGATAAATTCGGCATGACGGTGCTCTTCCCGTATGCCACCGCTTTCGTTATCCTCGCTTTCGTGACGATGCTCTTCGTCAGACACGGCGATTCAAAGCCGCTTCCGCCCGCCGACAAGCTTGAAGCGCTTGCCGCGGCCGACGACTGAGAGGTTTTCACATGCCTTTTGCAATCGCCGGTATAATCATTTTACTGCTCGCGGGTCTCTACCTGCTGGCCGTCCGCCCCCGTCCCGAGCCCAAAACCTCCATCGAACCGATGAAGACCGATCTCGCTCACCGGGGACTCTGGGGCAGAGACGAGGCGGTCGAGAACACTCTGTCCGCTTTCAGAGCCGCCGAGAGGTACGGATTCGGGATCGAATTCGATCTCCGGCTGACGTCTGACGGAGAGATAGTCGTTTTTCACGACGATACGCTTGAAAGAATGTGCGGCAGGCCGGAAAGGGTCGACGAGCTGACCGCTTCCGAACTGAGCTGGGTCGATTTGCACGGCACCTACGACAGGATCCCGACCTTTGAAGATCTTCTCGCCTGCGTCGGGAAAAAGACTCCTCTCCTCATCGAACTCAAGGGAAGCGACGTCGCTCTCTGCGAGAAGGTCGCGAAGATACTCGACGGATACGACGGATACTTTGCCGTTGAATCCTTTAATCCCTTTCTTTTGGACTGGTTCAGAAAAAACCGCCCGAGATTTCTGCGCGGACAGCTGACGGGCACCTTCGGGCAGCTCCGGAAGAGCGGCTTTTTCGGAGCGATCGGATGCTCTTCCATGATGTTCAACTTTCTTTCCAAGCCCGACTTCATCGCCTGCAGTCTTAAGGCGGAAAAGCGGCTGCCCTCGCTGATTTGCGCGAAGCTCTTTCACAGTCCCCTCTTTGTCTGGACGGTTGAAACCCGCGCCGACTACGAAGCCGAAAAGGCGGCCGGGAACACGGTGATCTTCCAGAAGATTCTTCCGGAGGGGAAATGAGAGACAGCTACGACTCGATACTCACCGAAAAAAGAAACCCGCGGACGGTCGGCATCGACCGGCTGACGACGCTTGAGGCGGTTAAACTGATCAACAGCGAAAACCGGGCGGTCGACGACGCAATGGACGCGGCCGCGGAAAGCATTGCCGCGGCGGTCGATATCATCGCGGAACGCATGTCCGCCGGCGGCTGCCTCGTCTACGTCGGCGCAGGGACCTCCGGACGGCTCGGAGTCATCGACGCCGCCGAGTGCCCTCCGACTTTCGGGGTCGCTCCCGATCTCGTACGCGGAATAATCGCAGGCGGGAACGGCGCGATGTTCAGATCGGTCGAAGGCGCCGAGGACAGCTTCGAGGGAGGCGCCGCGGCTGTCGACGCCGACGGAATAACGTCCGCCGACGCCGTGGTCGGAATATCCGCGTCGGGCAGGGCTCCCTTCGTGCTCGGCGCACTCGACAGGGCGAAAAAGCTCGGCGCGGCCGTGATAGGAGTCAACTGCAATCCCGGATCGCCGATGGGGGAGCCGGGGGTCTGCGACGTCTGCGTTACCGCGTATACCGGACCCGAAGTAATCGCCGGATCGACACGTCTCAAGGCCGGTACCGCCACCAAACTGATTCTCAATATTTTCTCAACCTGCGCGATGATAAAGACCGGCAGGGTGATGAGCAACCTGATGGTCAACGTCGTCCCGTCGAACGAGAAACTGATCGAACGGGCGACGCGGCTGATTATGACGCTCGCCGGCTGCGACGAAGCGGCCGCGCGCGAGGCGCTCGCAAAACACGGAAACGTCCGCGAGGCCGCCGAAGCCCTGCGCTCCGGAGCGATATGAGCGGGCGCAAACCGAACTCTCGCGCCGGAAGGGCGGCGCTGACCGCCGCGAAGGCCGTGCAGATCCTGTTCGTCCTGCTCCAGGCGATATGCGCTTTTGCCGGAGCCGTCCTTCTCGCCGTCATGCTTTACAGGGACGACGGGGCGGGAGGCACCGCTCTCGGAGTCTTCCTCGCCGCCGCGTCGCTCGCCGCGGCGGCCGCCGCGGCGCTGCTTGCGCTCCCCTGCCTGCTGATTAACAGGTTCGCGACGCGAGCCCTGCATTACTCGGCGGATATCGCCGCCGCGGTTCTGCTCGCGGCGTCGGCCGGGCTGGCGCTCGCCGCGTTTGCGGGATGGAAGATCCCCGGATATATCTTCATACTTCTTCAGCCGGCGCTTCCGGTTATAGAGGCGTACGGATTCGAAATAAACAGGCTTATCAACCGAAATAAAGAGAAAAAAGAGGAAACTGCCGAATGAAAAGAATTCTTTGTCTTGCTCTCGCGCTTATTCTTTCGGCCTCCGCGATACTCGCGACCGCTTCCTGTGCCTCACAGGGCGGAGAAGGCGGAGACGACACCACCCTTCCGGTCGCGACGGTTCCGGATACCGAAGAAGCGACTTCCGAGGTGATTACCGAGGATCCGGACTGGTCGTATGATCTGCCGACGCTGAACTACGGCGGGGAAACGGTCAGATTTCTTGTCCTCGGCCAGAGCTTTGCCGCCGACGAGTTCAAGGCCGACGACATAAACGGACAGCTCGTGAACGACGCCGTTTACGAGCGCAACGCGAAGATAGAGTCGGAACTCGGCGTAAAACTCGCCATTGACGTCGCCTCATCCACCGACGTTTATGCCGTCGGAAACAGCGTGCGCACAAGCGTCAAGACCGGCTCATACTACTACGACATCGTGTCGCTGCCCAGCTATACGCACACCTCGTACTGCCTTGAAGGGGATTTCGTCAACCTTCTCGGAGTGGACAATCTCAATCTGGACAAGCATTACTGGACCCAGGGCTTCAACGAGATCATGTCGAACGGAAAGCGGCAGTACATCGCGTCGGGCGCCTTCTCGGTTTCGATGATCCGGAACATGTATATTACCCTCTACAGCAAGAGCGAGCTCCGGTCGCGCAATCTTCCTGATCTTTACACGCTAGCCCTCAACAAGGAGTGGACGGTAGGGCGCCAGCTGGAGATAATCAAGGGGACCTACGACGATACCAACGGCGACCAGCGTCGGGACGCCGGGGACTTTTACGGATTTGTCAGCGGGACCAACACCTCGATCGACCCCTACTGGGTCGGATGGAATCTGCCTATCCTTCAGGTCGACAAGTCGACGGGTCTTTTCGACATCCGGGTCGACAACGACAGGATGGTCGGAATCCTCGGGAAGATCCGCGAACTGATCATCAACAATTCCGACACCTGGAACAAGGGCTCCGGCGGTGGAGACGTGGACGGAGCGTATTCGACTACCGCTCTGACGATGTTCGCGGAAGGGCACTGCGCGATGACTACCGCGATGATCTACGGTATCGAGAGCGTGCTCACCTCGAGCGGATACCAGGGCGAGTACGGTATCGTACCCATCCCGAAGTACGACGACGATCAGGAGGACTACCGGACTCACGTTCAGGATCAGATGTCGGTGCTCGCCATCGTTTCGAACTCGCCCGAAGAGAACCGCGACATGCTCGGAGCGGTTATGGAGACAATCGCCTGCCGCAGCTATCAGAGCGTTTTCCCGGCGTACTACGACAGCGCGCTTTCCTACAGATACCTGCAGAATCCCGAGTCGAAGACTATGCTGGATATGATCTACGACAGCATAAAGATTGAGGGGTGCTTCATCTACAGCGCGAGCTTCGCCTTCCTCGGTCAGCTTCGCACCATGGGATCCAACTCGGCCTCCTCTCCGTCTTCTCTCGTCGCCAACGCGGTGCGCGGACTCGGAAAGAAACTTAACGATTTCAACGACGCCTACGGGAAGCTGAAAGACTGATCCTTTTCGCTGCGTTGCCCAATTTAAACATCCGCCCGTCCGGACCGTTTGGCCCGGACGGGCGGCGAATTTTAATGAGGGCAATGCGGTTAAAGCGTTATCTTTTTGTAAGCTTTCTTTCCGCGTCTCAGGACGACCCCGGCGCGGAGCGCGTCTCCCGTAAAGGCGGCGCGGGTGTCGGTCATCTTTTCGCCGTCGGCGGTGACTCCGCCCTGTTCGACGGCGCGTCTGGCTTCGGAACGCGACGCGACG
>JAGDAM010000236.1 GCA_017959485.1 Clostridia bacterium | reverse complement strand
GCTTCACTCCCGCCGCCGACAACGACGGCAGGCCCAAATTCTGCGTCGTCATACCGCCTCCCAACGTTACCGGACAGCTTCACATGGGGCACGCCCTCGACGAAACTCTCCAGGACATCCTCGTCAGATACAAACGTATGCAGGGCTTCGACACCCTCTGGGTTCCCGGCACCGACCACGCCGGAATCGCGACCCAGATCAAGGTTGAGGAACATCTGCGCAAGACCGAGGGCATCACGAGATACGACCTCGGCCGCGAGAAGTTTCTCGAGCGCGTCCGGGACTGGAAGAACAACTACGGATCGAGAATAATCAGCCAGCTTCAGAAGCTCGGCTCATCCTGCGACTTCACCCGCGAGGCGTTCACAATGAGCCCCGAACTCTCGCGCGCCGTAAGACGCGTCTTCGTGTCGCTCTATAACGACGGACTCATCTACCGCGGGCTGCGCATCACCAACGTCTGCCCGCGCTGCAGAACGGTCATTTCCGACGCCGAGATAGATTACAAAGAGATCGACGGCTGCTTCTGGTATATCAAATACCCCGTCAAGGGCGAACCCGACAGATTCGTCACCGTCGCCACGACGCGCCCCGAGACGATGCTCGGAGACACCGCCGTCGCCGTCGCTCCCGGCGACCCGCGCTTTGCGGATATAGTCGGCAAAACGCTCGTGCTGCCGCTCGTAGGACGCGAGATACCCGTTATCGAGGACGAGAACGTCGATCCCGAATTCGGTACCGGCTGCGTCAAGATCACCCCGGCTCACGACCCGAACGACTACGAAACCGGACTGCGTCACGGGCTCGAAAACATAATAGTCATTGACTCCGACGCGAAGATCACGAAAGAGGGCGGCGCCTACGCCGGTCTCGACAGGTTCGCGGCGAGAGAAAAGATTGTCGCCGACCTCGACGCGCTGGGACTGCTTCTGAAGGTTGAAAAGATCACGCACAGCGTCGGTCACTGCTACAGATGCGGAACCGTTCTCGAACCCGTCGCCTCGAAGCAGTGGTTCGTGAAAATGAAGCCGCTCGCAGAGCCGGCGATCGAGTGCGTCCGCCGCGGCGACACCTCGTTCATCCCGGAACGCTTTTCGAAGAACTACTTCAACTGGATGGAAAACATCAAGGACTGGTGCGTTTCCCGCCAGCTCTGGTGGGGACACCGGATTCCCGCCTTCTACTGCGCCGACTGCGGCGAGATCACTGTCTCCGAAGAGGACGTGACCGTCTGCCCGAAGTGCGGTTCAAAGAAGATGACGCAGGACGAGGACGTGCTCGACACCTGGTTCTCCTCCGCTCTCTGGCCCTTCACTACGCTCGGCTGGCCGGACCAGACCGAAGACCTCCGGAAATACTATCCGACGTCTGTACTCGTCACCGGGTACGACATCATCACCTTCTGGGTCTCGAAGATGATCTTCATGGGGCTCAAGTTTATGGGTGAGAAACCCTTCTCTCACGTCTTTATCCACGGACTCATTCGCGACGCGCAGGGGCGCAAGATGTCGAAATCGCTCGGAAACGGCATCGATCCGCTTGAGATAATCGACAAGTACGGAGCCGACGCGCTGCGGTTTGCCCTCGCTACCGGCAACAGCCCCGGAAACGACATGCGGTTCTCGACCGAAAAGATCGAATCGGCCCGCAACTTCGCCAACAAGCTCTGGAACGCCTCGAGATTCGTCAAGATGAATCTGACGGTCGACAAAATCGAACTGCCTCCGACGTCCGAGCTCGCCTCCGAGGACAAGTGGGTACTCGACAGATACAACCGGCTCGTCGCGTCGGTGACCTTCAATCTCGACAAATACGAGATCGGAGTCGCCATCTCGGCCCTTTACGATTTCATCTGGGACGTCTACTGCGACTGGTATATCGAACTTACGAAGGCGCGCCTCACGGAAAAAGGAACCCCCGCCTGCGAGACCGCGCAGAAGGTTCTGCTCTACGTTCTCGACGGAGTGCTGCGTCTGCTTCATCCCTTTATGCCCTTCATAACCGAAGAGATATGGCTCTCGCTGCCGTCCCGCGCGGAAAACGACACCGTCATGCTCGCCGACTATCCGTCAGCCGACTCGGCTCTCGACTTTGCCGAAGAAGCCGTCGACACCGAAAAGGTCATAGCCGCGATAAAGGCGATCCGCGCCCGCCGAACCGAGATGAACGTTCCGCCCTCCCGCAAATGCCGCGTCTATATCGAGACGCCCTATCCCTCCGCCTTCTCGGACGCCGCTCTTCCCTTCTTCGAACGGCTGGCGTCGGCGTCGAGAACCGAGGTCAACTCGGGCTTCGACAAAACTCCGGAAGCGTCCGGAGCCGTCCGCATAGTCACCGATTCGGCGGTTATCTTCCTTCCGATGAGCGAACTTGTCGATCTTGAACGCGAGCGCGCCAGAATCGGCTCGGAAATCGCGAAGGTTACGGGAGAAATCGCAAGGATCGAGGGCAAGCTTTCGAATCAGGGCTTCGTCTCCAAAGCGCCGGCTCAGGTAGTGGAAGCCGAACGTGCGAAACTCGCGAAATACCGTCAGACTCTCGAGGGACTTCAGCGGTCGCTTGAGTCGATAAATTGATTTCAGTCGCCGCCCCCGCGGAGTGAATTCTCCCGGGGCGGCGTCTTTTTTTAGGTTTTCTTCACATATTGTTCAAGCCGCCTTTACCGATGCGGTTTATACTGATTGCTGAACTGTTCTTACGGAGGCAATGATATGAAAAACACCTCGACGATAAATATAAAAACGCGCAGATTCGGATCGGCGGCGCTCCTTTGCGCGCTTGCACTGACCGTGTCATTGATACTCTGCGGATGCAACGATATATTCGCCCCGGGATACGGTCCGTCGATCGGCGGAGGCGGCAACGAAAGGCCGTCCGATTCAGGCGACATTTCGGACCCGGGTCAGGGTTATTTCGTCGGGACAGAAACGGCTCCCGACGCAGTCAGCGGCTCGCTGGAGACGGTTCCCGATCCGTCGGCGGGGAGCGGCACAATCGTTTCGGATTTCGTAATCGAAACGTCCGACGGCAGTTATTCCCGCGAGGGCGGGACTTATATACTGACCGCCGCAGGCACCTACACGGTATCCGGACGGCTCGAGGAGGGACAGATCCGGATCGCCGCCCCCGAATCGGCAGAGGTCAAGCTTGTGCTCGGCGGTGTATACGTTTCAAATTCCTCCGATTCCCCGATATACGCGAAAACCGCCGACAAGTTAAAAATATCGGTTGAGGAAAACAGCTACAACGAGATTGCCGACAAACGGGCTCTCAAAACGTCGGACAGCGACGAAACGGGTTCCGCCGCGATATTTGCCGAATGCGACGTGTCGGTCTCGGGCAAAGGCACCCTCGTCGTGACCTCGGGATACAACAACGGCATCGGTACGAAGGACGACCTGAAACTGAAAGAACTGACCCTGAAGGTCACCTGCCCCGACAACTGTCTCAAGGGCAGCGACTCGCTCTCGGTCGAATCGGGTAAATATCTGCTGATCTCGACGTCGGGAGACGGCCTCAAAACCTCGAATTCCGACGTTTCGTCAAAAGGCAATCAGCGCGGGACGGTCACGATCAGCGGAGGCGTGTTTGAAATATACGCCGGATGCGACGGCATCGACGCGGCGTACGACCTCGTCGTCAGCGGAAATCCGTCAATCACGATAAACACCAACAGTTATTCGGAATACACCGACGAGTCGCTTCTTAAGACCGCGTCTTCGTCCGGCGGCAGTCAGCAGACTCCGGGCTGGTTTTTCCCCGGCCAGGGAGGCCGCCCAGGCGGTATGGGAGGTCCCGGCGGCATGGGCGGAGGCACCAACATATCCAACCGCGCGTCCGAATCCGCCAAGGGACTCAAGGCAGACAACGAAATCAAAATCTCGGGAGGAATCATACTCGCCAACTGCCGCGACGACGGTATACACGCGAATTCCGACGTACAGCTTGAAAACGGAAAAAAAGGCGCCGGCAACGTCACGATCAGCGGCGGAAACGTCACTCTCAACGTCACCGACGACGGCATACACGCCGACGGTACTCTTCTGATATCCGACGGAACCGTCACAGTCTCCAACTCATACGAGGGGCTTGAAGGGCATCTGATCAATATTGAAGGAGGAACGGTTAACGTCTACGCGACCGACGACGGGATCAACGCTCAAAGCTCCGGATCAGGGAAGTCCGACGGTCTGATAACGGTATCCGGCGGGAAGGTCTTTGTAGAAGTTTACGGGAACGACGTAGACGGAATCGACTCGAACGGAAGCTACAAGCAGACGGG
>JAGDAM010000235.1 GCA_017959485.1 Clostridia bacterium | reverse complement strand
CAACACCGTCATCCTCGCGATAAAAGAGGGTTGAAAAGGATTGATATAATTTTCCGGCGGGGGAAAAGCCGCGGCTTTTCCCCCGCCGGAAAATTATATCAATCCTTTTCAACCCTCTTTTATCGCGAGGATGACGGTGTTGACCACCGACCGCGACGAGCCGTCGCTCGGGCGGTTGACCGTTTTGTATTCGCCGTCCTGCAGCGTGACCATCTCGGCGGATCCGCCGCCGTCGAGGATGAAGGCGGTGACGATCCCGAGCTCGGAGCAGAGCTCGTCGAGCTGAGATATCTTTATACCGGTGCTCCAGCCCGACTGGCGCCCGTCGTTCGTGAGCATTACGACGTTGCCGTTGTCCTTTATTCCGAGCACGCTCATGGGATAGTTCGTGCCGTCGGACGAACCCTGCGACTTACCGTTAATAATCACCGGGATGTGTCCGCCGACGGCGTTCTTCACCTTCTGCCAGAAGGCGGTGCCGCCCATCGTATCGGTCACGGTCACCGAAAGTGTGACCGTGTCGCCGACCGAGAAGCCCTCGAGCATCGAAAGCCGGCTGCCGCGCGCGGTCAGAATGATCCTGTTTTCCTGCATTTCGTACTTGGTTCCGCCCGGCTCGGTGACCGCCGTGACCTTCCCGGTGATCTCGGACCCGTGTCCGAAGAAATATCCTTCGGGAACGTCGATAACTATCTCTCGCGCGTTTGACAGCGAGTAGTTCGAGAAGGCGTACGCGTCGGTGTAGACGACAAGCGCGTCGTTGGCGGGGAGGCGGTTTACTCCGTCCGCCGGAGTCGTTTTGCCCGACGTGACGTCCGCAATCCTCACCGAAACCTGCGGCTTGCCGAGCCGCGCCTCACCGTCTTCCGAGATGCCGAACGAGTAGAAATCGCCCTCGTAGGGCGTCTCCTGCCTCATGTGGGCCGAAGTGATTATCTCGCCGTTGTACATATTGAATCCGCGGGGAACCGACAGCGGTTTCGTGACGACGTAGTCGCTGTAATTCTTATAGGTCGTCGTTCCGCCCTCGACTCGGGCATGAGCGTAGCTGACCATCCAGAGATCCCCGTTGATCGCGGCGATTGCGCGCAGACCGTCGGTGTTTTCCGAGTTGAATCTTTCAACCGTTTTCTTAACGGTGACAAGCTTCGCGGCGTAGTCTCCGCCGCCCGTGACGCGAAACCGCAGATTGCTCTGTTTCGGATCGAATTCAATCACCGAAAACTTCTGCAGCCCGTAGGCCGAGGTCTCGGGAAGCGAGTATCCGGTAAAAGTCACTCCTTCGGCAAGTTCGTAATAAACGTGCTCGCCGACGATTTCGTCCTTTATATAGACCGTGCGTTCGCTCATCGGAATCTCTCCGCGGTATTCGTAATCTTTCGCAAATTCCGGCTTGTCCGGAAGAGCGCCGAGAAGATAGTTCACCGCCGCGGCCAGCGCCTGTTCGCTTCCTCCGGCGATTGTAAGCTTGCCGTCGACGACGGCTATCGCGTACTGGTACTTGCCGGTCAGCGTCTCGGCGAGCAGCGCGCTCTCGGGACGGTTGGTCAGGCCGAGCAGTATCTCGTTTTCGGCGGGCTGCTCGCCCGCGCGTGTGTTTAGCCAGTCGGTCTTCGGGGTTACGGCGACTCCGTACTTATCCAGTATTCCGTTTCTTAGCGCGCTGAGCGCGGAAAGAAGAGCGCTTCCCGCTCCGCCGTCAGGTCTGACTATGATAAAGCTGTCGTCGATAACGATCGGCAGATCCGCCTGTTCGGTCGAAATTTCCGTCACGGGCAGCGTCCCGTCGGCGGCTGTCGACTCCTGCGACGGCGTGTCCCCGGCGCATGAGCCGAGGAAGACCGCCGCGCAGAGGAGCAGGGCGGTCAGCGCCGCCCGCCTTTTTCCGCGGAAGGACGTCATATCGCGTCAGCCCTCGATTTTGGAGACGAATACGCGTCCGGTCGCCGCGATGAGATCGAGCCAGGGACGGCACATCCGGTCCTCGGGCATGCGGCCCTTCGAATACTGTCTGAAGGTCTCGAAATCGAGGTCGTCGCGGTAGCCGATCTCGCGCAGAGCGCGGCAGAAGCCCTCCCAGTCGACGGTCCCGGTGTATGGAGCGAGATGCAGATCGCTCTTTCCGTCGTTGTCGTGTGCGTGGAAGGCCTTGATCCGGCTTCCGAGAAGCTTGATGTAGCTGTACTGGTCGCGTCCGATCAGATTGAGATGTCCGGTGTCTACGCAGAGTCCGAAGCATTCCTTTCCGGCAAGCCCGTTAAGGTGATCGATAAAGGCGGCGGCATCGTGCGGATCCGAGCAGTGGCCGCCGTAAATGGTTCCGTCGCAGCCGTAAAAGAGGTTCTCGAGGCAGACTACGACGTCGGTGCCGCGCAAAGTGTCGATCAGTCCGGTGTAGAGCTTCTCGTTGACTTCGTCGATGTCGGCCTGGGTGTGCGCGGTATCGTCGCGCGAGAGGGCGACTCCGTGAACGACCAGACGTTTGCATCCGATCTCCTGACAGAACAGGATGCACTTTTTGTGTATCTCAATACTGTAATCGAGAAAACCGGGTCTGTCCTTCTGATATGACGGGAAAGGAGAATGCGCCTGATATACGTAAAGCCCGGCGGCGCGGATGGCATCGAGTTCTCTCCTGAAGTACTCCATGATCTCGGGCATGCTCTTTTCGAATATGCAGCGGCCCTCGTTCATGTGATCGCGAAGCACGCTTCTGTTGAATTCGGTGTCGATGTTGAGGTCGATCGAGTCAAACCCCGCCTCTTTAATGACGCGGTAGCCCTCTTCAAGGCCGTAATGGCCGAAAACGCCTCCCGACTGGATGCAAAGATTCATAGCTGATTCTCCCTTATCTTTTTATTTCGTTTTCCGCGCAGACGTAAAACAGTCCTCCGCGCGGTTTTGTGTTCGTGTTGACGTAAAGGCCGCCGCGCCAGAAGACGCACGCCTCGGGCTCCTCGGCGGCAAAGACCGAACCGGTAAGATCTATCCCTGCGGAGATCCCGCCGGAACGCAGATCGAATACGCGCAGCCCGTTCGGATAGGGGTCGTGACCGGCGCCGAAGGTGTAAAAGATCTTACCGTCTTCGTAAAGGCCGCCCTGCGTGAAGATGATATCGTACGGATAGATCTTCTGGCTGAGAATATCCTCCGCTCCGAGACGGACGAATCCCCCCGCGGCGGGATCGGGCAGCCGGAAGGCGGTCACCTTGTACCTGTTTTCGGAGTAGAGGTGAAGATAGTCCTTCGTCGTGCGGTATCTCGCGGAGAAAACGTAGATAAGTCCCTCCCTGGTATCCGGAAACCAGGCGGGACAGCCCCACGCCGGCTCCTCGACGCCTTCGGGAAGCTCTCCCCCCGGCAGATAGCCGACCGTTTGGACGGTCTCGGCCGACCCGCCGCGGATTCTGCCTCCCGAATCGCGGGTGAGTGTGATCCGTTCCACCGAACAGCGGTAAAAGAACCCGTCTTCGTCGTATCCCGTTCCGCTTCCGGATGTCACGTAAAGCAGCGGTATCTCCCCGCCTTCGGGAATAATATCCGAAAACATGCACTGATTGCAGTGGTTTTTATAATTTTTGTCGGGAACTCCGTCATTGTGGGAGCCGAGCGGGAAAACGGCGAGCGGCTCCGGCGCGCGCGACAACAGATCGTATACCGCGCAGATCCCGGTATCAAACAGCTGAAAAAGCAGATCTTTCCACACCGCCATGCCCTGGAAGGCGTGTCCCTGGCGGTCCATCCGCATATACTCCGCGGCTCCGGAGCCGCAGACGGTCTTTCTTTCGTTCATCGTGCGATCGGGTTACAGCAGCTCGGCGAAGAGGCGCAAGAACATCTGCCCGAAAGTCAGGAAGCGGTTCTTTCCGTCCCTGTAATCGAGGGTGACCTCGGTGCTCTCCTCCATCGTCGAGAGGAAGTCGCGCTTTATATCGGCTATCGCGGGGCAGTCAACCAGAAAGACGTTGTTCTCGAAGTGATGATACAGACTGCGGTAGTCGAGATTCATCGTTCCGCAGGTCGCCATATACCCGTCCACGATGCACATTTTGGCGTGGCAGAAGCCGGGAGTCCACTCGAATATGCGCACGCCGTCCTTCACGAGATTGGTATAGAAGGAACGCGTGACCGAATAGATCAGCTTCTTGTCGGGTATGCCGGGCGTCACGATCCTCACGTCGACCCCGCGCTTGGCGGCGAGGCGGAGGGCGTGCTCCATTTCGTCGGTAATAATGAGATAGGGCGTCATAAACCAGCAGTATTCCTCTGCGGAGTTTACGAGGTTGATATACACCTCCTCGCCGACGTGCTCGGTATCGAGCGGGCTGTCGGCGTAGGGCTGAACGAATCCCGCGGCAATCGCGCCGTAGCCGGGAGCGTCCGCAAGATATTTCTCGGTGTCGCCCGGAACACCGTCAATAGCCCCCCACATCTCGAGAAACGTGACCGTCATGCTGCGGACGGCGTCTCCGAAGAGGCAGATGCCGGTGTCCTTCCAGCGGCCGTAGGGACTGTTTATATTGAAATACTCGTCGGCAATGTTGAATCCGCCGGTAAAGCCGATTTCGCCGTCGATTACAGTCAGCTTGCGGTGATCCCGGTTGTTGAGAAAGAGACTGCGCCCGAGATGAAACGGATTGAACACCTTGCACTGAATGCCCATCCGCTCGAGTTTCTCGTCAAATTCCGAATTGAGGTAGGAGATGCTTCCCATATCGTCGTATATGATGCGGACCTCGACTCCCTCCGCGGCCTTGTCGACGAGTATGCGCTCGACCTTTTCCCAGCTTTCGCGGTTTTCGATAGCGTGGTACTCGAGAAAGATAAAGCTCTCCGCCCTTTCCATCGCGGCAAGCTGCGCCGCGAACGCCTCCTCGGCTGTCGGGAAGAAAACCGAATCGGTGTTCTCATATACGGGATACCCGGAGCAGTCGCGTATGTATCCGGCTATCGACGCCGCGTAGCGGCGACGGTCTGCGAGCCGGGCCGAAGCCACGGAATTGTCCCTGAGGAAGGGCAAAAGCTCGTCGTCGACCGCCTTGTATTTTTTCCGCATCTTCTTGACCGACGGATTGAAGGCGACGAGCAGATAGAGCACGATCCCTATCACCGGGAAGACCATAATAAGCATTATCCAGGGCATCTTTATCGCGGAGATGCTGTCCTTGGAATAGATTATGATCACGAAGAAAACGGCCAGAAGCGAGAAGGATATCTCTATCCATCTCGCGTAAAGACTGAACCAGGTGAACAGGCCGATTATGATCAGCGCCTGGATGATGACCGACAGCGATACTATCGCCATACGGAGTATTCCGTTTTTGCTCTCGTTCTGTTGTTCTTTTGTT
>JAGDAM010000234.1 GCA_017959485.1 Clostridia bacterium | reverse complement strand
CGGAAGAAACGACAGGCTAGCCGGAAGAAACGATCGGTGAGCCCGACGAAACGACAGGGGAACCGAAAGAAACCACGGGCGAACCCGAGGACACTTCTGGCGCCGAAGAATATCTGCTTGCAAGCGGGCCGGTCAGGACCGCATGGGGACTTGAATTCGACCTTGTAATCTCGCTTGTCCGCGGAGCCGAAGCGCCCGGAACGTTCGTGCTGAGATTTGACGGAAACGTCGTCACTGTTTTGAGCTTTTCGACGTCGGAAGGCTTTTCGGTAACCGGGTTCGGTCCCGGGCAGGTTTACACGATTACCGCTTCCGGGTCGGATGACGGTGAAGCGGAGGTGGCTGTTTTCCGTTTGAAGACCGCACCGGATCTTTCGTACGGGGATCACGAATTCGTCGAATCATCCTGCGGCTCGGAGTTTGATCCCATTCACATCTATAGTATGGGCGACGTTAACTGCGACGGAAAGATCAACTCGCGCGACGCGACGCTCGTGCGCCAGCACGCAGTCGGAATTATCTCTCTTGACGAGGTTGAACGTGTCTACGCGGACGTTTATCCGGACGGTCTGATCAATTCGCGCGACGTGACGCTGATAACTCAGTTCGCCGTACTTATGGACGTCACGCTGGGCGACAGAATCAGTGTTTTCTTCGTATCCGCGAACCGGACCGAAGTGCTGACCGTCAGGAGCGGCGGAAGTCTGTCGCGCATTCCCGAACCGGACGAAGGCAAACTCTGGTCGGCTGCCGAAGACAGTTTTGTGCTGCCCGACTTTTCCTCACTGACCTCAGATCTAATCGTATACGAATTCGATGAAAACGCAAACGAAGGCGGAAACGACGAAGGCGGGGAAAACAACGGGGAAGGGCAGGAGTGAGAATGTATCCCGAGAAACTTAATTCGCTCGCAAGCCGGCAGGTGTCTGTCACCGCTCACGAGCGCTTTGCCGGGGGCCTGTTCAGAACGAAATCGAATCTTGAATTCGCAGATATGCCCCCCTTTTTCCGGCTCCGTCTGATAATGAAGCCGGTGGCGGCGTCTTATACCGTCACCGAGATCTGGCTTCCCGACGATGAAAACTGGAACGGACGTTTTGTAGGACTCGGTAACGGAGGAATCGCCGGGGTTATTCAGTATCCCGCGCTCGCACGTTATCTCAGAATGGGTTACGCCTGCGCCAACACCGATCTCGGCACCTCGCGCGGCGTAGTGAGCGGGATCGACAATCCCGCCGTCTGGGACGATTTCGGATGGCGCGCGACTCATCTGATGACGTCGGCGGGCAAACGCGCGGTCGGCCTTTACTACGGCAGGCCGGCGCAAAAAAGCTATTTTGTCGGTTCTTCGACCGGCGGACAGCAGGCGATTTCGGAGGCGGAACGGTTCCCGGGCGATTACGACGGAATCCTTTCCTGCGTCGCCGCTATGAACCGGACGGCGCTTCACACCTATTTTCTCTGGAACTGGCGCGTGATGAGATACGACGGTATCGGTCCCGCGTTCACACAGATGATGACCGAGGAGATTCACCGGCTGGCGCTTGAGTTCTGCCGCGGGTTCGGAGGAGCTCTCGACGGGGACTGCTTCGTCAGCTGCCCCTTGGACGGGGAGGATACTCCGGACAGATTCGTCGAGTTTATCGGGAAGAATTCCGGATTTTTCAAAGCCGAGGACCTTGAGCGCCTGCGGGACTATTACCGCGGTCCGCGCGATCCTCGGACGGGGAAGAAGATATACGGCGGAGTCCCGATCGGAGCCGAAATCAGTCCCGGGGGAATGGAGCGCGCCTGCAAAGACAAGGTCGTGCATTACTTTCCGTTCGTTTGGGCGTTCGGAGCGGGTTATCCCGCCTCGGATTTCGATTTCGCGTCGGACTATGACCGGCTGAACGAAAAACTCGGCCCTCACGTCAACGCGACTTCCGGCAGGCTTGGGGAGTTTTCCGCGCGCGGCGGAAAGATGATTGGCTTCTCGGGAACGGCGGACCCCGTCGTTCCGTATCACGAATCGCTCGCCTACTGCGACATGGCCGCTAAGGAGGCGGGAGGTCCCGGCAAGCTGGGAGAATTCTTCAGGTTTTACGTCCTTCCCGGACGCTCACACAGCAGCCGGGCCGGAGCGGTGGATCTGTTCGGTCTGTCAGACTCCGAAAGAAACCGCGGAGCGCTCGCCGCGCTTGAAAAATGGGTGGAGGAGGGCGTCGCTCCCTTCGAAATGCTCGCGGTGTCCGAGGCGGATCCGGACGATACGTCAAAACAGGCGTACGAGCGCGTGATTTACCCGTACGCTCTGTCGGAGAAGTGTCCGTTCACAAAATTTGCGGGAAGCTTCTGACGAAAGATTATTCTGACGAAAAATTATAGTAAAACCCGCACGGGTTCGGAAAGCCGAACCCGTGCGGGTTTTAAATAAGGCGACACCGCACAAATCGCGTGTGCGGATTGTCGAGAGCTTTTGGTGCGCTGTTTCCCCTACGGGCG
>JAGDAM010000233.1 GCA_017959485.1 Clostridia bacterium | reverse complement strand
GGCGGCGTTTGCAGTATACTCTTTTTCCGTCCAAACTTGTGCCGCAACGGCGCCATCTTTAATTCCGACGATTTTTTCGTCTTTATCATCAGTTCCGCTAAGAAGTTGGGCAAGAAAATCGCCGTAACGACGCAGTTTTTCATCGCAGACAATGATTAGTTTTTTCATAAGTATTTCCTTTATTATTCTCGAAGATGGCTTAGATGTGTATGTTAACGGGATTCGTAATACTTGTTTTCGCGCGCGCTGACTTTGAACCTTGATATTTTTATTAGGACAACACCGCACAATTAGACTCGTTCGAACCCCTGCGGTATTGCCCGATATTTGCCCGATTACAGCCCCAGCGCCACGGCTCCCCAGAGGAAGAGGACCGAGGTCAAAAGCAGGAACAGCTGGAAAAGGCCGGTCCGCTTAATCCAGTCGATATATGACACCCCGGCGAGGCCGAGGCCTATCATGAGCGTCCCGCAGGTCGGATATACGACGTTGGTGTAGCCGTCCCCGAGCAGGTAGCAGAGGATAATCACGTTTTTCGAGATGCCGGGAATCGGCGCGAGCGTGAGCAGCGGAATGATGAGCGCGGCCTTGGCTGTCGACGAGGGAATGAAAAACTCAAGCACGAGTATGAATCCGAGCAGCACGAGGACGGCAATGTATGGCGACATTCCGCCGAGGATGCCCGACATCCAGTAAAACATCGTGTGCAGGATCCCGCCCTTTTCGGCGATATATTTGATGCTGAAAGCGATGAGTATCAGGGCGATCGACGGGAGAATGTTGAGTATTCCGCCGAAAAACGCGCGGAACCAGGGGCCGAAGCCGCCGATCATCATCCGCCCGATAACGACGGTCCCGATAACGAAAGCGACCGCCATGATTATCATTGCGAGGCCGAGCGCGGCAAGCGCCGGAACGGCCGAGAAGACTATGACCACGAGAAGCACGAAGGAAAAGAGGGCGAGCGTCATGTACGCCTTCTTTTTTTCTTCCGGATCCATGTCGCGCGGGGCTTCGCCGTTTGCCGGTTCGGGGGCCGCCGCCTCGTCTTTCTTAGCCATTCCGACAAGATAGAAGCAGGTGACAACCGCGAGCAGGGCGAACATCACTGCGCGGTACCAGAGACCGTCGGTGGTCCTCACTCCGGCGAGAGTCGAGCAGACTCCGACGGTGAAGGGGTTGAGCATCGCGGCGGTGAAGCCGACGCCGGTCGTGATGAGCACGAGGGCGAGAGCCGTCCGCTTGTCCCAGCGCATCGCGGTGGAAAAGGTCAGAAATACCGGGAATAGGATGAGCAGCTCCTCCTGAACGCCGAAAAGCGAGGCGAGAAGCATCATAAACAGGGTGATCCCGCAGATCGCGAGAAATCTTCTTTTTCTGAACCGTATAATAATCAGCTTGACGAGCGCGCTCATAGCGCCGCATTTTTCAAGCACGGCGAAGCTGCCGCCGAGGATCAGGATCATCGCGATGACCTGATACATCGTTCCGCGGTCGCTGTCGAAGAGGAAGGTCTCGACGGGTGACGTCAGCCAGCGGTACCACGGCACGCGGTCCTCGGCCTCGCGGAATTCAAAGGTTCCGGGAACGACGGTCGGCTTTCCGGTCGCGCTTTCCGTCATCTGATAGCTTCCGGCGGGCAAAACGTAGGTCAGCACTCCGACGATTATCAGAATCGCATAAAGCAGCGCTATGACCTTGAGCAGGCCGGGAATGTCGATCTTGAGTTCGGTCGACTGTTTTTCTTTTGTTTCAGCCATGACTGTTCCTCTTTTCGGAGGTGTTGGATTTGGGGGATTGTTTAGGCGTCGCAGAGTATTCCTCCGCTCGCGTCGGCGCGCGCCAGGCGCCACTTCGGGTCGTCGAGGTCGTGAAGTTCCTCGACGGCAAGCAGACAGTATACCGGCAGTCCGGGTCTGTCCTTCGGGATGAATCTGAAATATTCGCCCTTATAAAAGAATTCGTTGCCTCTGCCCGAAACGAACGGGGCGGAGGGAATCCTGTCGGTGCGCATATCGTATGAGACGGGCGCGCCGTTTTCGGTCCCTTCAAAAAGGAAACTGCCGCGTTTCAGCGTGACGCGGCCCTCTCCCGTCGGCGTTACTTCTCCGCCCCGCCCCGAGGTGTTGAGGCGGCAGAGCCGCGCGGGATAGGAAAGCGCAAAACCGGGCTCGGAGACGTCTTTCCTCACCTGATCCCTCTCGTAGGCGAACCAGCCGTCGATTCCCTCAAAGGGAAGCTTCAGGCCGTCGTCGGGGATCAGGGAATAGTCGGTTCCGACCCGGACACCGGCTCCGCACTCGCATACGACGCGGTCTTTTTCAACCTTGAGCGAGAAGCGCTTTTTGCAAAAAGGACAGATGAACAGTATCTTTTCGAGGCCGTAAGCGTTTTTATGCCTTCCGCGGTAGACCGAACCGATTCGCCTGTTTTCCGCGAAATCATTGTATCTGAAACGGTCGGTAAGGCACCGGCCGATATCGGCGGCGTCAAGTTCTTTTAACTCGTCCGCGGTGAAAAGCAGCTCGTAAGTGAAGCGGAGGCGCCCTTTTCTTCCGACCGGGTCAAACCGCGGATGATTCAGATACGCGCCGTGGCTTTTGCATAAAACGACGTCGATGCCGCAGCGCTTTACGAATTCCGCCGTGGCGGGATTAATCGGCTGGGTGCTGCCGTCCATCGACTGGATGCCTTCGGGGAAAAGCAGCAGCGAGCCGCCCGCTCTCACAATCCGAAGCATCGAGATTACCGGGCGCAGATCCGGCTCATACAGCTTTTTCGGGATAATCCCGCACTTTAGAAAAAGCCCGAAGATGCCCCTGATGAAGATGTTCTGGTATCCGATCACCACGTTCGGCTCGACAAAGGGATATCCGCGGAGAACGTACAGATAGCTGTCGGTCGAGGCGTGATCCGCAAGGATGAGCACCTGCCGCCCCTTCATCGCCTTTTTGTCAAACAGATATTCGTATTTTACACCGCTGCCGAAAGTCGCGGCTCCGATAAGCCGCCGCATGGCGAAGGCGGCGGTCTTCGTCGGGAGAGCCGGCTCGTAGCTTTCGATGATCTCACCCGGCGTTTTTTTGTTTTTCTTGTTCATATGATTAAGGCAATACCGCGCTGTTTATCTTCTCTGTAATATATGTGCAACCCCGCAACATTACGGCTCTTACCCCCGGTAAACGTTGTTATTGTGCCACTCAATATATTGCGGATCAGGCCTTTGAGCCGCGTTCTCAGGAAGAATCAAGAGTTTCTGCCCGTGATATTTATAATAATCTTTGCCGTTTCCGTAATCTTCATGAAGGCTTCTGCTTACCTCGACTACGTAATCCTGAGTCAAAGTGATATATCCGTCATCGAAAAGAGTGTGAAAATCAGACTTAAATAAAATACCGGTACTTACCGTGTGATGACCATCCTGAGAATACGGGATAATATGCGCCGCTTCAAGAACCGGAAGCGTTTTTTCTCCTGGTATCGCGCATCTGCGCTGATAGGCGTCCGTAACCGAAACCCGGAATCCTCCCTGCCCCAGTCTGTGTCTAACCGTAGAT
>JAGDAM010000232.1 GCA_017959485.1 Clostridia bacterium | reverse complement strand
TCAGGATTCAGAGAATTTCGGAAATGATCGGTCTTTTCAGATCGGTAATGTTTTTTCCGGAACATCTGAACATAATAAAAGAGGGTCCCGCGCTGAGAAGAAATTTTCTCGACGTCGCGATTTCCCAGCTGCGTCCCGGGTATCTGCGCTCGCTTCAGAGATACAATCATATTCTCGCGCAGCGTAACAAGCTTATCAAAGCGGCTCCTTCCGACCGGAAAAGCTTTGATTCGACGGTCGAATTCTGGTCGTTTCAGCTGGCGAACGAAGCGTCGTATATTACAACCGCGAGACTGTCGTATCTGTCCGCCGCCGAAGCCGAGACCAAAAAATGTTTCGACGAAATGATGGGCGGAAGAGAAACTCCTTCCCTGTCCTATCAGTACTCTTTCAAAGGCGCCGCGGACGCGGCTCCCGGGCGAGAACAGCTGACCGAGGCGTATTTCTCCCAGCTGATGTCGAATCACGACAGGGAGATCGCCGCCGGAGCCACGCTGTGGGGGACGCACAAGGACGATATCGAAATATGCCTCAACTCCGAGAACGCGCGCCTCTTCTGCTCTCAGGGACAGCAGAGATCGCTCGCACTGTCGCTGAAACTTGCCGAAAGCGCGATTTCCGCGAGAGATTCGGGTGAGTTACCGGTGCTTTTGCTCGACGACGTTTTTTCCGATCTCGACGGAGAACGCAGAGAGTATCTCACCGAAAGAATGAAAAAGGGCCAGGTTATTATCACCTCGTGCGGAAACAGTGATTTTGTTTCCGGCGACGTTAAGGTGATAAGGACCGAAAAAGGGACCTATACCGAGGAACAATGATTTATTTATCAGTCGGACCGACGGTCGGAATACCGAAAAAAGACGTCGTCGGAATATTCGATCTCGACACCGCGACTCTGTCGTCGGCGGTTACGCGCGCGTTTTTGAAGGACGCCGAAAAAAAAGGACTGACGGAAAGCGACGCGCAGGATATTCCGAAATCATTCGTTGTTTACAAAACAGCGAAAAAATCCGCCTCCGACAGCGGATTCCGGATATGTTTTTCCGGACTGTCCAGCGCGGTTCTCCGTGAGAGAGCGCAGGACGGAAACAGGACGGTTACACAGGATAACGATACAGAAACCGAAAGCTGAGGAAACAGAATGGCGAACGAAAAGAAAAACGCGCCGGACGAGATCGACGAGACCTTTGTCGACGAGGGTGAAGAGGAAAACTCCGAAAACGCGGAGGAAGAGCCCGAACTTATCGAACTGGACGAAGACAGGGGAGAACTGGTCACCGCCGTCGAGGACAACGTTTACACCGAGAACCAGATTCAGGTTCTCGAAGGACTCGACGCGGTTAGAAAACGTCCCGGTATGTATATAGGCACAACTTCGTCAAGAGGTCTTCATCATCTCGTAAACGAAATAGTCGACAACTCGATAGACGAGGCGCTCGCCGGGCACTGCGATCTGATTAAAGTGACCGTGAACGAGGACAACAGCGTCACCGTAGAGGACAACGGACGCGGAATACCCGCCGGAATACATCCGACGCAGGGAATCCCTACGCCCGAGGTAGTCTATACGATTCTTCACGCCGGAGGAAAGTTCGGCGGAGAGGGATACAAGATTGCCGGAGGTCTGCACGGAGTCGGCGCATCGGTCGTCAACGCGCTTTCCGAATGGCTCGAGCTCGAAGACGTCGTCGACGGTATCAGATACACCGAAAGATTCGAGCGCGGAAGCGTCGCGCGGCCTTTCAAATGCGAGGGTCCGGTCGCCGAAGGCGCAAAGAGGCACGGAGTTACGGTCACATTCAAGCCAGACGGCGAAATCTTCGAGACCACGGTATTCGATTACGAGATCCTTCTGAACAGAATGAGGGAGCAGGCCTTCCTCAACGCCGGGATCAGGATAGTTCTCACCGACAGAAGAAAGGTGAACGAAGACGGCGAATTCAGAGAGACCGATCTGCAGTTCGAGGGCGGAATACGCAATTTCGTCAGTTATCTGACCGAACAGAAGCGTTCCGAGCCGGTGCATCCCGAAGTCATCTATATGAGGGGCGAAAGGGGCACGAGCCAGGCGGAGATCGCGCTGCAGTACAATACCTCCTACAACGAACTGATACTCACCTTCGCAAACAATATGAACACCGTCGAGGGCGGAACTCACGAGACCGGCTTCAAGACGGCGCTGACCCGCGTGCTTAACGACTACGCGAGAAAGAACGGTATTCTGTCGGCTTCCGACAAGGCGCTCTCGGGAGAGGACGTCAGAGAAGGTATCTGCGCGGTTATCAGCGTTAAGCTCGAGGACGCCCAGTTCGAAAGCCAGACGAAGGCGAAACTCGGCAACTCCGAGATTCGCGCGCTGGTCGACAGCACGGTAAACATCAGACTCGCCGAGTATCTCGAGGAAAATCCCTCGACCGCCCGCGCGATAATAGAAAAAGCGCTTGCCGCGTCCCGCGCCAGAGAGGCGGCGAGAAAGGCGAGGGAGCTCACCAGACGGAAGGGACTGCTCGAGGGCTCGTCGCTCCCGGGCAAACTCGCCGACTGCCAGGAAAAGGACGCTTCTCTCACCGAGATTTATCTCGTCGAGGGAGATTCGGCCGGCGGCTCGGCTAAATCCGGGCGCGAATCCCGCTATCAGGCGATACTTCCCCTCCGCGGCAAGGTGCTGAACGTCGAAAAGAGCCGGCTCGACAAGGTATATTCCAACGTGTCGCTCATACCGATCATTCAGGCGCTAGGCTGCGGAATCGGCGAGGATTTCGATATCTCGAAGCTCCGCTACGGCAAGATAATCATTATGGCCGATGCCGACGTCGACGGTTCGCATATCAGAATACTTCTTCTGACCTTCTTCTTCAGACATATGAGACAGCTGATAGAGGACGGACACGTCTTTCTCGCTCAGCCGCCGCTGTACAAGGTCTACAGAAAGGGCCGCAGCGGAGGAGAAAAATACGCATTCTCCGACGAGGAGCGCGACCGGTTCATAGCCGAGCTCGGAACGACCGGCGTCGAGGCCGACCGCTACAAAGGTCTCGGCGAAATGGACGCCGAACAGCTTTGGGAGACTACGATGGATCCCGAAAGGCGTACGCTGAAGAAGGTCACGATCGAGGACGCCCTCGCCTCCGACGCGGCGTTTTCGCTCCTGATGGGCGACAAGGTCGAACCGAGGCGCGAATTTATCGAACAGAACGCAAAATACGTCGAAAATCTCGACGTCTGATGAATACAGAGTGGTAAAAATGAAATTTGCTGTTTTATCCCTGAATCCGGGTATCGACAGAACCCTTTACCTCGGCGAGCCGATGAATCCCGGTCACATGAACCGGGCGGTCCGCACCGTCACGAGCCAGGGCTCGAAGGGAGCCAACGTATCGGTAGTTCTTCACCGGCTCGGTTTCGACGTCACCTATTATTCGTTTACCGGCGGTCTTTACGGAAAGCTCTGCGAGGATATCATCGCGGCTGAAGGACTGAAAACGGTATACACCGAGGCCGCGTGCGGCATCCGCGTAAACACCAAGGTCATGGCGCCGGGAAGAATGAATACCGAGTTCAACGAAAAGGGCGGACCGGTAACTCAAGCCGAGTTCGAGGCGCTTACCGAGAGTTTCCTGAGAGACGAGGCGGAAGTTGTGTATATGTGCGGAAGTTTTCCGCAGGGTGTGGAAAAGACGGCCTACCGCGACCTTGTCGCTGTGGAAAAGTCGCTCGGACGCCGCGTAATACTCGACTGCGACGGAGACGCGCTGCTGAACGGAGTGCAGGCGTCGCCTGACGTTATTAAGCCGAACACCGACGAGCTCATCGGACTTTTGAGAAAGGCCGGCCTGTGTGAAACTCTTCCTGAGGATCCTGAGCAAACCGAGGGATTCATCGCGGGTGCCTGTGGAAAAGTCGCCGCTACCTACGGTATCGGCACGGTGCTTTGTACAATGGGCCCGAAGGGCGCCCTGGGGATAGACGGAAAGACGGGCGATTGCTTCTTTTCCGAGGCGGCTCCGGTCGAACTTCGCGGTTTTTCCGGCGCCGGAGACACCTTCCTCGCCGGATTCGGAGCCGCGAGATACGCAATGCGGCTGGATATGCCCGGATCGCTCAGATACGCCAGCGCCTGCGCCGGAGCAAAGATAGTCCTCGAGGGGACCGCGCTTCCCGACAAAGAGGGAGTCGAGCGTGTTCTCGCTTTAATGTGAAGAGGTAGATTATGGAACATCGGGAAGATAAAGACATATCCTTCAAGGATCAGAAAATCCTTGACGTTGAGATAGAACACGAGCTGAAGAGTTCGTTTATAGAGTACGCGATGTCTGTCATAACGTCGCGCGCCCTGCCCGACGTCAGAGACGGAATGAAACCCGGCCAGCGCCGCGTCATGTGGGCGATGTACGAGGACCGTCTGACGTCCGACCGGCCCTTCTGCAAGTCAGCCACCACCGTCGGTAACGTGCTCGGACGGTATCATCCTCACGGAGACGCAGCCGTTTACGGCACGATGGTGAGAATGGCTCAGGACTTCTCGCTCAGATATCCGCTTGTCGAGGGACACGGCAACTTCGGGTCGGTCGACGGAGACCCGCCCGCCGCATACCGTTACACCGAGGCGAGAATGGCGAAGATTTCGGACGAGATGATGCGCGACATCGACAAGAACGTCGTGGAGATGGTCCGCAACTTCGACAACAGACGCGAGGAGCCCTCCGTTCTTCCGTCGAGATTCCCGAACCTGCTCGTCAACGGAGCGGTCGGAATCGCCGTCGGAATGGCGACGAACATTCCTCCCCACAACCTCGGCGAGACGATAGACGCGACCATCTACCGGATGGATCATCCCGAATGCTCCGCCATGGATCTTATGGAATATATAAAGGGCCCGGATTTTCCGACCGCCGGGATCATCTACGGGACCAACGGCATCAAAGGCGCTTATCTTACCGGTAAGGGACGGATAACCGTCAGAGCCCGCGCCAGGGTCGAGGAGGATCACCACAGGATCATCGTCACCGAGATCCCGTACGGCGTCAACAAGAGCATGCTCTGCGAGGCGATCGCCAACCTGCACCGCGAAAAACGCGTCGAAGGCATCACCGATATGCGCGACGAGTCGGGCAGAAACGGAATGCGGATCGTCATCGAATACCGCAGAGACGCCAACGGAGAGATAATCCTCAATCAGCTTTACAAATACTCGCAGCTTGAAGACACCTGCGCCGTCAATATGCTCTCGCTCGTAAACGGCGAGCCGAAGATTCTTCCGCTCACCGGAATACTCGACGAGTATATCGCGCATCAGGAGTCGGTTGTGACACGCCGCTGCCGGTTCGAGCT
>JAGDAM010000231.1 GCA_017959485.1 Clostridia bacterium | reverse complement strand
GGAAGGGGGCTTCGGTCTTGCCGGAACCGACGGCGGTCAGGAGAGATGCCTGGAACCAGCCGCGGTACTGGTCGGCGCCCTCGAGATAGAGTTCGGCCGGCCACTTTACGTCCTTCTGCCACGCCGGATCGTATCCGCCGTTCTCGACGACCGCTAAATGGGTCGATCCCGAATCGAACCATCCGTCGAGCGTGTTCTGCTCTTTGGTGAAATGCTTCTTTCCGCAAACGGGGCAGACGTAATCCTCTCCGAGGAATTCGGAGGCGTCAAGATCGTACCAGGCGTTCGAACCTTTTTCGCCGAAGACTTTCGCGACTTTGTCTATCGTTTCGTCGTCGCAGACGGTGGCTCCGCAGTCGGCGCAGTAGAAGACCGGGATGGGAAGGCCCCAGTGACGCTGGCGGGAGATGCACCAGTCGGCGCGCTCCCTGACCATCTGCGCGATGCGTTCTCCGCCCCACGCCGGCTGCCATCTGACGGCGGACGCGGCGCGTACGGCGTCCTCCTTGAAGGCGTCCACCGAGCAGAACCACTGCGGGGTGGCGCGGAAGATTATCGGATTCTTGCATCTCCAGCAGTGAGGATAGGAGTGCTCTATCCGCTCCGACGCGAAGAGAGCTCCGCTTTCCTTCAGGTCCTCGAAGATGACTTCGTTCGATTTCTCGTAATAGAGTCCGGCGAACTTGCCGGCGGCTTCGGTCTGGTATCCGCGGTCGTCGACCGGTACGGCGATCTCGATTCCGTATCTCTTTCCGGTCAGATAGTCGTCGGCGCCGAAGCCGGGAGCGGTATGGACGCAGCCGGTTCCGCTGTCCATCGTTACGTAATCGGCGGTGACGATCAGACTGTCGAGATCGAGGAAGGGATGGCTCGCGGTCATATACTCAAAGTCGCTGCCCTTGAAGGTGGCGACGGTTTTATAGTCGGAGATGCCTCCGGCCGCCATCGTATGCTCCGCAAGGGGAGCCGCTACGATATAGAAGTTTCCGTCCGCCTCGACGACCGAGTAGTCGTCGGTCGGGCTGAGCGCTATCGCGCGGTTGCCCGGAAGCGTCCAGACCGTCGTCGTCCAGATGATAAAATAGGTCCTGGAAAGGTCGCAGACTCCCGCGAGCTTTCCCTTGTCGTCCTTAACTTTGAATTTCACGAAGACGGAGGTGCATTTGTCGTCGCTGTACTCAATCTCCGCCTCTGCGAGCGCCGTTTCGTCGTGAGGGCACCAGTAAACCGGTTTGAGGCCTTTGTAGATATATCCGCGGCGGTACATCTCGCCGAACACTCTGACTTCGCGCGCCTCGAAGGCGGGAGCCATCGTCACGTATGGATGCTCCCAATCGGCGTTAACGCCGAGACGGCGGAACTCCTCGCTCTGACGTCTTACGAAATCGGCGGCAAACGCGTGGCAGGCGCTGCGGAAATCAGACACGCTCATCGATTTGCGGTTGAGCTTGTTCTTCTTGATTATCGCGCTCTCGATAGGCATGCCGTGGTTGTCCCAGCCGGGGACGTATGGCACGCGGAAGCCGTTCATCGCCTTCGACTTGTTGATTATGTCCTTGAGTATCTTGTTGAGAGCGTGACCCATATGGATGTCGCCGTTCGAGAAGGGAGGGCCGTCGTGAAGAACGAACTGAGGTCTGCCCTCGCTTTCCTTCAGGAGAAGGTCGTACAGACCGATGCTTTCCCAGTAGCGGAGCATCTCCGGCTCTCTCTGCGGGAGGTTTGCCCTCATCGCGAAACTTGTCTGCGGAAGATTGAGTGTTGATGTGTAATCCTGTGCCATTTTTCGTCAGTCACTTTCGTATAGTTGGTTAATTATCAGCGAAAAATCAGTCTTTTTTGTCTCTTCTGGAACGGATCTCACGCAAGCGCGAGCGAATATCCGCCATCGTGCCCGGGAGAGCGGGTCTCTCCGGTTCGGGTTCCGCGGATCCCTCCGCGGATTCGGGTTCCCCGCCCGCTTCTTCGGAAGCGCCTTCATCCGCTGCGGAGCCGTTATCGCCGGCAACCGCGTCCGATTCGGGTACTTCGAATGCTCTTCGCAAATCGCGTATGATATCCTCTTCGCCCGACGCGGCTTCCTCTCCTACGCGTGAGTCGTCCGCGGTTTCGGATTCGGTTTCTTCCGCGGGCTCCGGTTCTCCGGCGGCTTCGTCGGCCGGTCGGTCGGACGCGCCGGATCCCGTACCGTAGATCGCGCGCAGCGCCGAAAACAGATCGTCGGCAGCCGAAGTGCCTCCGGCCTCGGATTCGGGTTCGGGTTCGGGCTCGGGTTCGGGTTCGGGCTCCGGTTCCGGTTCGGGTTCGGGCTCCGGTTCCGGTTCGGGCTCCGGTTCGGGTTTGGACTCCTCTTCATTCCGCGCGGACGCGGCGGCCCTGTCCCTGGTTTCAAAATATATCGCGCGGAGTGCGGCGAAAAGATCTTCGTCATCATCCCCGGAATCGGGCTCGAGCTCGGGTTCGGGTTC
>JAGDAM010000230.1 GCA_017959485.1 Clostridia bacterium | reverse complement strand
GTACTTCCCGACAGTATGGAGGAACTGCTCAGGTACCCCGGAGTCGGACGCAAAATAGCAAATCTTCTCCTCGGAGACGTTTACCGTATTCCCGGGATAGTTGCCGACACCCACTGCATAAGAATCTGCGGACGTCTCGGCTTCTATCCCGGCGATTCGCGCGACCCGGTCCTCTGCGAGCGGGTCATGAGCCGCGAGATACCGGCCTCTTTCCAGACCGACACCTGCCACCGTCTGGTGGATTTCGGGCGCGACGTCTGCCGCGCCGCGCGGCCGGACTGCGCACGCTGTCCCGAGGCATTAAAAAAGATGTGTGTGAGGGAAGAAAAGTGTTGACGCGGTATAACCTTAAAAAGGCGACGGGATTCCGGAAAACGCCGCTTGCAGCGGCAGCCGCGATCCTGTTGCTTTTATGCTTCTTATCGGGATGCGGAGGGACTGTCCCCGAAGACACCCTGCCTCCCGCGACGGCGCCGGCGACCGAAACCGACGCCGGACCGGCTCCGGAACGCGTTCTTTTTGAGAACGGAGAGTTTCTTTTTTCCTTTGTCAGGCAGTCGAACGTGTCTGACGAGGCGGTGTCGGATATTTCTGCGGTCTTCAGAAAGGTAAAGGCACTCGGAGAGGGGCAGATGACTTATACCGACGACTTTCTGATGCCCGGGACTTCGCCTGACTCCGAAAAGCCCGAGATACTGGTCGGACTGACCAACCGTCCCGAGACCGAGGAGGCGCTCGACGGTCTGCTCGCGAGAGACTGGTTCGTCGGATTTGTCGGAAACAAGCTGGTAGTCGCCGGCAGAACCGAGGAAGCGACGCTCGAGGCGGTCTCCTGTTTTGAGGGGATTGTCGACCGGATGAGCCGGAGCGAACGCGTCGTTCTCGAGGGATTCGAAGAACCCGTAATCAAACGTTACGGCTATCCCGGAAAAAGCGCGTCGGTAGCCGGAACGCCGGTCGGAGAACTGCCGGTCGTATGCTCGCTCAGCACGGACGAGGACGCACGCGCCGCGGGGAGCCGGCTGTCTGCCGAGATCGGCAGGGCCTGCGGTACCGTTCCGGAAGTACTTAGTCCGCGGGATTACACTTCGGGCAAAGCGATATTCGTCGGATCCTCCTCGGACCGGGCGAAGGAGCTTGCTTCGTCGGTGTCGGGTTCCGAATGGGCGATCACCGTTGAAAACGGTAATCTTTACGTCATTGGAATCAATTCATGGTCGGTGAAAGCGGCCTGTCTCGGCCTCGCCGCCGATTATTTCGGTAAGGGCGCCGATCTTCCCGACGGAACCGTAATTAAAGGAGATTCAATGGGAATTCAGATAAGCGAACGCGCGGCCGGGTCGGATCTGCGGATCATGACCAACAACGTCTGGAACTGCGACAAGAACCGGGACGCCTGGATTGCGATGGGCGAGGACTGCTCGGCTCCCGTCCGGGCCGTCGGATTCGCGCGGGTCTATTCGGCATATATGCCCGACGTAATCAACACCCAGGAGATGACGGCGCTCATGCTCTCGTCGATATTGCGAAATATTGAAAAATTCGTAGTGAAATACAAATCGCTCGCGATAAACACGCCCGTTGCCGATTTCACCGCTCTGATATACAATCCCGAGACGGTTACGCTTGAAAAGTCGG
>JAGDAM010000229.1 GCA_017959485.1 Clostridia bacterium | reverse complement strand
GTCGGATTGTTTTCTATTCCGCCGAAGACGCGGCAGGCGATACCGAGAGCTTCAAGCGTCGACAGAAGATCGTCGAGCGCGCCGCACGCCTTTGCGGAGCTGCCGCCGGTCAGAATAAAACAGCGGCTGCCGAGCGTCGCGATCTCCCCGGCGCATTCCCGCACCGCACCCTCTCCGGAACGGAATTTTACCGGAAGATAAAAAGAGTTGAGCGTTTTTTTCATTTTGATTTTCCTTCAAAACCCTTTCGCCGGCGGAAATGGCGACAGGCGGTCGTCCCTCAGCAGAGCTCTCGCGGACGAATCTCTGAAATCGGGTATATCGTAAGGAATATTGCCGTTTAGGATCGACCGGTAACCGAGGATGGCGGTAGCCGCCATAACCGCGGAGACGTAAACGTCGGGGAAAGGATCGCGCTCGCCGCGGACCGCGTCGGCAAAATACCTGACTACCCACCAGTCGCCTCCGCTGTGTCCGCAGGCATCGGCGCAGTCGGCTCCGTCCTCCCATTCGGCTTCGTAAACCGAAAGCTGTTCCTTCCCTTCCGGGACTGCCCAGGAGTTGTATCCCACTCTGACCTTGTACGATCCCTCTCCGCGCACGGTTTCCGCGCCGCCATTGACGCAGCCGAGCCGGTACCAGTTGCCGCGGATACCCATATAGGAGGACCCGTTTACACGCAGAACCGCTCCGTTTTTCGTCGTCACCAGCATGACGCCGACCGCTTCCGGCTTCAGCCGTCCGTAGGCCGCGGCATGCTCCGGATCGTCGGCCGCGCTCATTGCGACGACTCGCGCCGGCTCCTCGCCGGTCATAAAAATGAGCGGGGCGAGCGAGTGAGAGCTGTAGTAGGTCACCGGAAGATATTTGCGCCAATGGTAATATCCGTTGGCGTCCGGACGTGATATTTCCTCGTTGTCCTTCGGACTCATAGGATGAATATACTCGCCCTCGGCAAACAGAAGCTTGCCGAGATTTCCTTCCCCGTAAAGCCGGCGGAGCTCGAAATTGGCCCGCGTATAGGGATAGTTCTCGGCAAGCATATATACGGCGCGGCTGTGTTCCGCAGCGTCGCAGAGAGCGGCCGCCTCCGACAGCGTGGCCGCGGCCATCGTCTCGCTGAGCACGTGGATTCCGGCTTCGAGAGCCCGGATCGCCCACGGCGCGTGCTCGTGAAAATAGTTGCAGAGTATGACTGCGTCAAACAGTCCCGACGCGAAGAATTCCCCGGCGTCGGTGAATCTCTTCGGAGCGAGCCGACCGTGATAACAGTATTCGGCGCATGCCTCCATCCTCGACTCGTCGCGGTCGCAGAGTGCGGTCACCCTTACTCCGCGGATCTTTCCGAGTTTGATCGCCTTGATATAGGTCTTTCCTCTGCGGCATCCGAAGACGCCTATTCTTATAGTTTTAGGCATGTTCACTCCTCGCGACGGTCAGCCGCGGTCGACGCGGTTTCTCCGCTCGCCGGCACCGAAGGCGCGGACGTTGAGTATAATTTCGTTAAGGCATCTCTTCCTGGCCTCGGCGGAGCCCCAGGCCATATGCGGCGTCAGACAGACGTTGTCAAGTCCCCGCAGGCGATAAAAAGGATGGTCGGACCGGAAGGGCTCGGAACTGTAAACGTCGCACCCGAGTCCGCCGATCCTGCCCGCCAAAACCGCCTCGGCAAGCGCCTCCTCGTCTGCTACGGCTCCCCTGGCCGCGTTTACGAAGATACAGTTTTTCTTCATCAGCGCGATCTTCTCGGCAGAAAAGATGCCTCTCGTCGCGTCGTTCAGCGGGAGATGCACCGAAATGATATCCGACTCCCGGCAGAGACGGTCGAGACCGGCATATTCGGCGTCGCCCTTGTCGCTTCTGGCAAAGGCGAGGACCCGGCACCCGAGAGAGCGCGCGACCGCACCGACCGATCTTCCGATATTGCCGTATCCGGCGATTCCCCAGGTCATCCCGGAGATCTCATGCCAGACCGGCGAGAGGATATTCGCCGAGCCGCCCGCCGAATAGCGGCCGTCGCTGACAGCGGCGGTATACGCCCCGAGCTTCGTCACGAGCCAGAGCGCCGTCGCGACGGTCAGCTGGCAGACGCTCGCGGTCGAGTATCCCGCGACGTTGCAGACGGCGAGTCCGCGCGACTCGCAGTAAGCGACGTCGACGTTGTCGTACCCGGTCGCCGCGACACAGATGAGCTTCAGCCGGGAAGCGCTCTCCAGCTCTTCCCTGCCCAGACGCACCTTGTTTATGAGGCAGACCTCGGCGTTCGCAAGCCGTGCGGAAATCTCTCCGCGGGCGGTGTTCGGATAGACGGCAACCCGTCCGATACCGTCGAGCGGAGACAGATCGAGATCCTCCCCGAGGGTTACCGCGTCGAGCACGGCTATTTCGTATCGTTTTTGATCAGCGTTCATATGATATAATGATTATTACGGTCTACAATCAATAGAACGTCGCCACCGGCTGCTCGGGAGGCGTCGATCTCGAAAGCGATTTTATTGCGAGAACGGGTCCCGGAGAACGGTACACCGGGCTCTTTTCGAGAACTATTTCGGCTTCAATCACGAACCAGTCGTAGTCTCTGACCGTCGTCAGAAGCACCTTTGTCCTCGCCGCGAGGCCCATGTAGGTTATGTCGGCGGCGCAGCAGGTCATTACGTGCCTGCCGATGATAAAATGTCCCGCCGGCAGGTGCGGATCGGTGGCCGCGACTCCCTTGAACCTGACCGTCTTTCCGATATAATTTTTCATATTCTCGGAAAGATCCCGGTAAAAGAGCGCGTAGTCGCGGTCCTCGATAACCACGACGGGAGCCGAAAGGTCAAAGGGCAACGGATCCTCGATTGCGTCGTCCTCCAAACGTCCGTCGGTGAACTCGTAGGTTATCGGACAGCGGCGGTTGTTCGTTCTGATTATCTTGTGCAGAAGTTCTCTGTCGGTACCGTCGCTGCACCGGTTGAAGATGACGTACTCCGCGTCGGTAATCATACGCACCGCCTGCTGGCGCATATTGTTGTTGTAGTTGACAAAGGTGGAGGCGTCGGCGATCAGGACCTGATCGTTGACGACCGCGTTGTCGGGAAGGGCGCTGTAAAGGGTGCCGGGATCCCACATACCGTTGTACTCGACTATCAGCCGGTCGTATTTGTGCAGTTTGAGAAGTTTGACGACCGCCGGAAGAGTAAGTTCCTCCTCCGACTCAATCGTCGCCTGCCTCACGTTCGGAGCCGCGAAGCATGAAGGATCGTACTCCTCCTCCCCTTCCTCGCAGACGAGCAGGAGCGTCTTTTCGCCGGTATTGAAGCTGCTGTCGGACAGCATCTCCTGTATGTATTTAGTCTTTCCGGCTTCGAGAAATCCGGTTATTATAAATACGGGCAGCGTATTCATATTACGTCAGTCGACGCCGAAGAGCGCCGCGATCTCCTTTTCGTTGAGTTTCGATCCGATAACGCAGAGCCGTCCGGTGATTCCGGCGCTTCCGCCGCGGACGTCGGCTTCGCCCGGAACGTAATCGAAGTGGATCCAGTTGCCGTCCTCGCCCTCGACGATGCCTTTGGCGCGAAGGACGGTGCCGAGCGACTCGTCGTCGTCGAATTTTTCGAGAATCTTTCCGATCTGTTCCGCGGTAAACTTCGCGGCGGTCTCGACGCCCCAGCTCGTGAAGATCTCGTCGGCGTGATGGTGGTGATGATGATGTCCGCAGGAGCACTCGGGATCGCCGCACCCGCATTCGTCGTCATCGACGTCGTCGTCGTGATGGTGATGATGGTGGTGATGCTCCTCTTCTTTGGCCGCTTCGAGGCGGGCGAGTTCGGCTTCGAGGGTGTCGCGTCTCTCGGTTGCCTCAAGCACGGCGGCTCCGGACAGCTTGTCCCAGTCGGTCGTGACTATGACGGCGGTCGCGTTGTGTTCGCGAAGCATGGCGACGGCTGCCTGCAGCTTCGCGTCGGGACATCCGGCGGTGTGGCTGAGAATGATGCATCCGGCGTTTTCAATCTGGTCGTTGAAGAATTCTCCGAAATTCTTCATATACATTTTGCACTTGTTCACGTCGACGACGGTGGTGAAGCTGTTGAGCACGGCTCCGGCCGGCGCGGCGTTCTTTACGGCGCGGATAACGTCGGAAAGCTTTCCGACTCCCGACGGTTCGATCACTATCCTGTCGGGTGAATAATCCGCGAGAACCTTCGCGAGCGCCTTCTGAAAATCGCCCACGAGCGAGCAGCAGATGCAGCCCGAATTCATCTCGTTGATTTTGATACCGGCGTCCTGAAGGAAGCCGCCGTCGATCCCGATCTCGCCGAATTCGTTCTCGATAAGCACGATATTCTCGCCCGAGTAGGCCTCGGCGATCATCTTTTTTATGAGTGTTGTCTTGCCCGCTCCGAGAAATCCGGAGTAAATGTCTATCTTGGTCATTGCGTATAACTTCCTTGTATTATTAGTCTTTACCGCACGGTTCGACTTGCGCGCGCCGTGCGTGCAAGCTTAGTTTTTTCTGTAAATCAGTATCGAATCGAAAAGCGGCCGGATGAGGTCGTCGTCGGGGCGCACGAGGTCCGCGGGATGGTTGAGCATCGTCAGCTCCCCTTCTTTTTTCACTATGAAGGTCGACGATCCTCCGCCGTCGGTATTCATCGCGATTCTCGCGCCGTTGCGCTTCATTATCAGGGCGAGCTCGCACAGAGACGCGCCGTTTGACCACGCCTTGCGGCGTCCGTCGACGACGGTCACAATCACTCTCCCGTCGTATCCGATTCCGTACGCGGTCCGCGGATGCGTGACCTCTCCGAAAGGACGAAAGGCGGCGGTATCGTGAATTTCACCGTCCAGGAGAATAATCTGACCGCCCGCTATCGCCTCGTCCAGCGTCTCGGGAGGATAATCCGAAGCACGTCCGATTACCGCCTCTCCTCCGCGCGTTATCCCGAGAAAAGGATTTTCGCTGTCGGCGTTGGCGACGACCGTCCCGCCCCGGACGCACAGTCCCGACGGGCGGCAGTCGCCGAACATATCGAAAAAGTCGCCGTTCGCCGCGCCGATGACGTCGTAACCCAGGGCCTGCGCCTCTTCCGCCTCCTCAATCACCCTCTGGATGACTCCCGGAGCAAACTCGGGCTTCATATGCGGGGTTCCGCACAGAATTCCGCATTTGCCGGGATCGGCCCACATGGTGAACACCCTGACCGGAGCCCCGTCGGGAGTCCGGAAAAGCTCCGCCTTCCAGGCAAGTCCGTCCGCGTCTCCCGAGTCGGTAACGCCGTCGAACGTCAGCCCCCGGTCGGATCTTTTCACCGAGTCGTCCGGTTTGCGCACGAGCGCCTGCGAGAAGGCGATATCCTCTTCAAGAAAGACGCTGTCGCCCTCGAAACACAGAGACGGCCGGTCCTTTCTTCTTCTCTCGAACAAGACGCGGAAACTTCCGGCGCCGCGCAGTGCCGCGGCGGGAAGCAGGAAGATATGCATCCTGAAATCAAACGGCTCTCTCAGATTCGAGAGCACCCTGACCGGCTCGCCGCGGAGAGTCGCCGTTACGTTGCACCGCTCCGCGCTCGCGACGTAGGCGACAAACCGCTCCCCTTCGTCGACGTATTCAACGCTTTTTACAATCGGTTCCATATCATCCTTCCGCCTCTCCGGAAACCGACGGATCGACGATTACTATCTCGCCGTTTTTGAAATACCCCGTGTACGAGGACCTCCCGTCGGTCCACTCGTAGGTTCCGAAACCGTTAATATTGTTGAAGGCAAATTCTCCTTCGTACCTTTCTCCGTCAGCCCACACGTAAACTCCGGTCCCGTGACGCATATCCTCGGCAAAATCTCCCTCATATACGTCTCCGTTCGCGTATTCGTATCTTCCCTTTCCGTGCCGCAGACCGAGATGATAACTTCCGGTATACGAGGAACCGTCGGGCCTTGTCATTTTCCCTTCGCCTTCCCGCTCGTCTTCGGCAAATCCGCCTTCGTATATTTCACCGTCGGCGTAGACGTATTTCCCGCTGCCGTGCTTCACGTTCCGGACAAAATCGCCTTCGTAGACGTCTCCGTTCGCAAACGTGTATTTTCCTTTGCCGTAAAGGCGGTCTCCGACGAATTCTCCTTCGTAAACGTCTCCGTTGGCAAGGACGAGCTTCCCGGTACCGGTCCGTTCGAATATTTCGTCAAGCTGTCCGTAATAGACGCTTCCGTTGGAGTATTTGTAAGACCCGTCTTTACTGTCGACGCTGATTTTCGTCCCGTCCGGAAATTTTATCACGCCGCTGATCGGCGTTCCGTCCCGCGAGACCCTGCCGAGGAATCTTATGTCCGTCCCGTCCAGCCGGTGACAGACGGTATATCTGAAGCCCTCGGCGTGAAGACTTACGACGCTGACCGCAAATAGAACCAGCGCAGCGGCGAAGACAATCAGCATCCTGATCCTGAACGGAACCGTCTTCCTGTATTTTTTCATTTATTACCTTTGTCCTCTCCCGAAGGCGGAAAACGCCCCGCGAGATCTCCCTCGGGATCGAAATCTATGCCGCAGGGATATCTCGACGAATTGTACCTTTCTTTAGCGGGGATCCACTCCTCGAGCTCGACGCCGAGCGTGTTGGCAAGCTTCAGGGTGTAGTAAAGCACGTCGCAGAGTTCTTCCTCGACCGAATCCTTGAATTCTTCCTTCGAAACCGCGTGCTTTTTACCGCGGATCATGAATCTGGCAAGCTCGCCCATCTCCTCGCTCAGTTTAACGTACATCTTGAGCGGTTCGTAATCGTCGCGCTGCCCCTGCTTGTTGCGGATATATTCCTGCATATATCCGATTGTAATAACACCTTTGCTCATGTTTTGCGCAATGTTTCCTTTGTACTCTGTATTAAGAAGCGAACGCCGACATCATTCCGGCGAAGTTGTCGAGAAAAGCCAGGATATCCGCCAGAAGAAAGAGGGCTAAGAAGAGGCCGACCGCCGCCGCAACCGATACGAAGATCGCCATAGGCAGCCGCGAGCCCTTTTTCTCGAACTTTTGCTCCGCGGCAAAAGAGCTTTTCACGGGTATGTAGAACCGGTCGCGCGTAAAGTCGAATCTGTATCTTTTTTTCACGGACGGGGGAAGGCCGTCGGCCGTCGCCTCAAGATTTTCGCGAATACGCTCGGTATCGAACTCGTCCTTTGACCGGCAGAAAACGAGTCCCTTGTATATCGAGCCCTGGCTGATCGCCGCCCTGATCGCGGAGTTTTTTCCGAGTCCGAGCTCGCCGAGCGTCTTCGCGGTCTCGGGAGAATGACAGTTTTCGCCGTTCAGCCGTTCGATCAAAACTCCGTAAACGCCGCGGTTCAGCGTGATAACGAAAGACGCGATTATCACCGCGACGAACGCGGCTATGACCGCCATCCGGATCCGTCCGAGAGACAGATCGGTAAGTCCGAGATTGTCGTACTGACCGAAGTCAACGGTGAGCCGCTCTTTCAGAAGTTCCGAAAACCAATCGAATACCGATTCGCCGGAATCCGCGCCCGAAGTGAGCGCGAAACGGGTCGTTGATAATATTTCGAACATTTTTGAATACCTTTAATTATTAACGTTCAGAGGCGTTTTATCCGTCGAGAACGTCCCTGCCGAAGAGTTTCACAAGCAGTTCCTCGAGATCTGCGCTGTCGGAATAGTCTATGACCAGCCGTCTCTTCCCTTCTCCGCCGTCGTCGATCCTGACTCGCCTTCCGGCGCTCGACATGCAGCGGCGTTCGAGCTCGGCAAGATATACCGCCGTCTGCTCATCCTTCGGCTTTTTCGGCGCCGGAGCCGGACGGTTTCTGGATCTGACGCGTTTTTCGGTCTCGCGGACCGAGTATCCTTCTTTTTCGATCTCTTCGGAAAGAGATATCATATCTTCCCTGCTGCGCAGGCCGAGCAGAGTCCTCGCGTGTCCGGCAGACAGAGTTCCGGAGGAGACTTTGCGCAAAACTTCATCGGGAAGATCAAGCAGGCGGAGCGCGTTGGCCACCGCCGGGCGGGATCTTCCGGTTTTCTCGGCGACCTGTTCCTGAGTGAGACCGAATTTATCCATAAGATCTCTGAAAGCGCCGGCTTCCTCGACCGGGGACAGGTCTTTCCGCTGAATGTTTTCAACCAGCGCCACTTCCGCGGCGGTAAGATCGTCTCCCGAGAAGACTATGCAGGGTATTTCCGACAGTCCGGCAATTCGGCATGCTCTCCACCTGCGTTCCCCCGCAATTATCCTGTAAGTGCCCGGAAACTGCAGATTCTCGGTTACAATTATCGGCTGAAGCAGACCGTACGCCGTGATTGACGCCGCGAGAGAGGCGAGCGACTCTTCGTCAAACTCGCGTCTCGGTTGTCCGCGAGTCGGCTCGATATCCGAAATTCTAATCATCTCGGAAAGATTTTTGTCTCTTACAACCGCGTTGTCCTCAAAAAGCGACTCGATTCCGCGCCCGAGGCCGGATCTTTTATGATTTTGCGCCATGTTTGTCCTCTAAATAGTGTTTTTTGCAATTATTATTAATGTTTAAATACGTTCTACGATTTCTCGCGCGAGTTCAAGATACTCCTTTGAACTCTTCCCGCTTCGGTCGTGATAATAAACCGGGCAGCCGAAAGAAGGCGCCTCAGACAGTTTTACCGAACGGGAGATCTTGGTTTTAAACAGTTTTGACTCGTAATGCCTGCGAATCTCGGAGGAAACCTGAGCCGTAAGGATCAGCCGTCCGGCGTACATTGTAAGAAGTATTCCGATGACGTTAAGATCCGGATTAAAGTTCCTTCTGACCGAAGATACGTTAATCATGAGCTGCGACAGTCCCTCAAGCGCGTAAAACTCGCACTGCATCGGAATAATTATCCCGTCGCAGGCAGTCATTGCGTTCAAAGTAAGCATTCCGAGCGAAGGCGGGCAGTCTATGACGAGATAATCATAGTCGTCTCTTACCGTAGACAGCGCATCCTTCAGAAAGTACGCGCTGTTTTCACACTTATACAGCGAGAATTCGGTGTCAGAAAGGCTGATAACCGACGGAATTATAGACAGATTCTCAAATTCGGTCGTTTTAATTGCGTTTTTTATGGTTTCTTTTCTGATTTTTTCGCTTTCTCCGGAAATATAGACCCGAAACAGGTCTTTTATCGAAAGATTGAGAGCTTTTTTAGATATTCCGACTCCGGACGTAGCGCTGCCCTGCGGATCAAGATCTATAAGCAGTACCTTTTTGCCGATAATACCGAGCGAGGCGGCAACGTTAACTGCCGTAGTAGTTTTCCCGACTCCGCCTTTTTGGTTGGTAAAAGCTATGATTTTTCCCATTTTTGTTCGCCTTTCACCTTTTTCGGTCTAATACAGGATAATTATATCACAACAAACCATTGGTTTCAAGTTGTTTGTGTGATTTTTGGGTGTTTTGTTTCACGTGGAACGTTTTGCGCTTCAATTACTCTCGCACAAGTATTATGTTTCACGTGGAACAGTTTGATTTGTGTCGGATTCCAAGCTATTAAAATGTTTCACGTGAAACAATTTAGCGTTCTGTAAAAACGGGGAGCAATTTGTTTCACGTGAAACGCAAAAACTGCAATAGAAACACGAAATACTTCGCTGCTGTGGGGGAGCATGTCATTTTCACCTTAGAGGCGCATGCCCGAGAGATCTCTCTTCACATTTCAATCCGGCCCGTAGAGGAGGACCTTTACGGTCCTCCCGCAATTTAAAAACGATTTCTAATTAAATCCGTCAAAAGCACCCCTTTTTGTTTCTACAGTTGTGGGCCACGCCAAGTTCAAGACGGGAGGACCGTAAAGGTCCTCCCCTACGGGATAATATGATTGTAAATCCGAACGTGTCGAGTGCGCGTTTTGTATTCGCTCCCTTAGCCCCCCCCTGTGGTCACGCCTCGGCTGCGCCGAGTCAAGGTGTCCGCCGCACGGCGGCCGGATGAGGGTGACAGAAACGCCGGAAGCGCTGTGTTCGCACTGTCCGCGACCTGCACCTTCCCCTGGGGCACGCCTCGCCTTCGGCGAGCCACGGTGTCCGCCGCACGGCGGCCGGATGAGGGTCCCGCGATATTGGAGACCGCTGTCGGATGTTAACGATTATTAAGATTCATCAACGTTTCCGTAACCCTCACCCGTCACGGCTGACCGCTGTCGCGCTCACCGTGACACCCTCCCCCGGGGGAGGGTGCAGTCACAGGGTATCG
>JAGDAM010000228.1 GCA_017959485.1 Clostridia bacterium | reverse complement strand
CGCAGCAATGCGTTCAGCTGACCGATACTAATAGACCGAGGGCTTGAACCGCCTTGCAGTTTCACACTGCGGGCAGTTCTCTCAACGATTGCTGAGTTTTCAGTATACTCAATCTTTATTCGGTTTTCTGTGGGCAGGTTTCAGAGAGAGAAATCTCCCATGCGCCCGCGGGGCAAAACCTGCACCTTTAGCTCAGTTGGTAGAGCAACTGACTCTTAATCAGTGGGTCCAGGGTTCGAGTCCCTGAAGGTGCACCGAAAGAAAATAGCAAGGGCGAAGCACGTTGCTGTTTTCTTGTGGTGAAGTTTCACCAGTCAGTGTTCCTAACGCAGAGGGTCCACCCGTTCCCATTCCGAACACGGAAGTTAAGCTCTGCAGTGCCGAAGATACTTGTCCGGCGACGGACCGGGAAAATAGGTCAATGCTGACACAAAACCCGCGCGAGCGGGGACAAGGACGGAGCGCCGCCGAACGGGACGCGCCGTGCCGAGTCGGTGATTCTAACGCAGAGGGTCCACCCGTTCCCATTCCGAACACGGAAGTTAAGCTCTGCTGTGCCGAAGATACTTGTCCGGCGACGGACCGGGAAAATAGGTCATTGCCGACACAAAAAAGACGCGGACGTTAATTCCTTTTAGGGTTTTAACGTCCGTGTTTTTTTGCGTCGTCGCGACGGGGATCCGCCGATAACGGTTGACAAAAGGCAACGAAAAGATATATAATTATACAGTATTGCAATCGATTCTGAGGAGGACAGGATGATTCTTTCATTCGACAATATCGCGAAGTCGTACGGCGACCATCGCGTGCTTGACGGTATCTCGGTCAGTGCGTCCGGAGGCAAGGCCTGCGGCCTTCTGGGGAGAAACGGAGCCGGGAAGACGACGGCTATAAGAATCCTGACCGGAGTGCTTCCGGCGGACAGCGGAAGAATACTGGTCGACGGCAGTCCCGTTGACTACAAAACGCTGAGATTCGGGTATCTGCCGGAGGAGCGCGGACTATATCCCAAGAAAAACGTCATAGATCAGCTCGTATATTTCGCCCGGCTCAAGGGGATGGACAAGCTCTCCGCCGTAAAGTCGTGCGACGCGTGGCTGTCGAGACTCGGGATGACCGAGTTCCGCGACCGCAAGCTCGAAACGCTCTCGAAGGGAAATCAGCAGAAGATACAGCTGATAACAGCGCTTTCGCACGATCCGGAAGTCATAATCCTTGACGAGCCCTTTTCGGGGCTCGACCCGGTCAACGCCGGACTGCTCAGCGACGTCGTCACCGAGCAGATAGGGAAGGGAAAGATAGTATTCTTCTCGAGCCATCAGATGAACTATATCGAGGAGTTCTGCGAAGATATCGCCGTTCTCCGTGCCGGAAAGATCTCGATCAGCGGCAGCATCAGAGAGATAAAGCGGAGCTATCCGAGAAACCGTCTCGAGATCTCGGGCGCCGACGTAAGACGGGTCGCTGCTCAGTACGGCGACGGGTGCGTGATCACGTCGGACGACACCGCGATACTGAAGCTCGACGATCCCGAAGACAAGCGTGAAACGATGAAGGCCCTCGCAGAGCGTTACGATCTGGATACGATCAAGGTTGCCGAGCCGACGCTCGCAGACATCTTCGTCGAATACGCCGACAGCGACTCGGAGGTGAAAAAATGAAACAGTTCGGTCTTGTTTTGAGCTTCGAGCTGAACGGATATTTCAAAAACAAAGTGTTCATCGGGACGACCATCTTCCTGGTCGCGGTGATCGTAATCGTTATGTTCGCCCCCAGAATTATTACCTCCTTCGAGTCGGACGATCCGGGTCAGGTCGAGACCGACCGTCCCGTGATGCTGATCTCGGCAGGCGACGAGACAGACCGGTACGTCAAGCTTTTCGCGTCGGGCTTCCCGGGATACGAGGTGAAGGGCTTTTCGGGAAGCCGCACGGAGCTCGAGGACGAGGTGTTCATCGGGGCTGCCGACTGCGCATTTTCGGTCGAGCCGGGTTCGGGAGCCGGAAAGGAAAAGGTAGTTTATTTAGTAAACAATCTTTCGCTTTACGACAGCACGGCGCAAGAGGCAGAGGGGCTCATCTCCTCCTACCGCATCTCCCGCGCGATGTCGGAGCACGGTATGTCCGACGCCGAGATCGAATCGGTGATGAGAAGCGACGCGGGTATAGAGACGGTCAGTCTGGGCAACGATCAGATGAACAGCTTCTTCTACACCTACATAATGATCTTCACGCTCTATATGGTAATACTGCTTTACGGACAGATGATCGCGACGGGAGTCGCGTCAGAGAAGAGTTCGAGAGCAATGGAACTGCTTATCACGAGCGCGAAGCCGGTCAGCATGATGTTCGGAAAGGTTTTCGCCGCCTGCGCCGCCGGACTGTTTCAGCTTGCGGCTGTCTTCGGAAGCGCGATACTGTTCTACGCGCTGAATAAAACGTCCTGGGCCGACGTGCCGATCATCCGGTCGATCTTCGATATGCCTCTGTCGCTCTTCGTATTCATGCTCGTCTTCTTCCTGCTCGGATTCCTGCTTTACGCGTTTATGTTCGGCGCGGTCGGGTCCACCGTGTCCAAGCTTGAGGAGACCGGATCCGCGATAATGCCGGTCACTCTGATCTTCGTGATAGGATTTGTCGTCGTCATGATGTCTCTCGCGTCGGGAAGCGTCGATTCGGGACTGATGAGGATCTGCTCGTTCATTCCTTTCACTTCTCCGATGGCGATGTTCACGCGTATCGCGATGGGCAGCGTCTCGACGGCCGAGATCTCGGTCTCTATCCTGATCCTTGCCCTGACCGGGGCGTTCATCGGATACGCGGCCGCCAAGATCTACCGCGTCGGAGTTCTGCTCTACGGAACGAGGCCGAAGCTCGGGGCGGTCGTCAAAGCCGCTTTCCGGAAATGATCGGGGGGGCCATGAAGCTTTGCGTTCCTATTCCTTGCTTTTTTAAAAACCGGCCGTTCGAAGAGGCCGCGGAGGCGATCCGGAAGGCCGGATACGAGTACGCCGAGACGTACGGCTGGAAGCAGTACGATCTTTCCGCGTGCGCGGATGCGCTCAAAAGACACGGAGTGACTCTCGTCAGCATGTGCACGACCGAGTTCCGCCTGACCGATCCGGAGTTCCGGGATGCGTGGGTGGAAGGCATCCGCGAGAGCTGCGCCGCGGCTTCCGTCCTGGGAGTAAAAAAACTGATAACTCAGGTCGGCCCGGATACCGGAGCCGGAAAAGAGGCGCAGCACCGCTCGATAGTCGAAGGACTCAGGGCCGGAGCGGGAATCCTCGAAGACGCCGGGATCACCGTCATGATCGAACCGCTGAACACGCTCGTGAACCATCCCGGATACTATCTGACTTCCTCCGCGGAGGCGTTCGAGATAGTCAGGGAGGCGGGAAGCCCGAACGTCAAGGTGGTGTACGACATCTATCACCAGCAGATATCCGAAGGGAACATAATCCCTTCGGTCACCGCCAATCTCGAGTGCATAGCGCATCTGCACGCCGCCGGTCACCCCGGAAGGCATGAACTTCAGTTCGGGGAAAACGACTACCGGAGCATCTTCGCGGCGATCGACGCGGCCGGGTATACCGGCTGCTGCGGGCTGGAATACAGGCCGTTGCTCGATCCGGAGGAGAGTCTGGTCCTGGCAAGAAAACTGTACGGAACCCCTTAAAGACAATACCGCTCTTCGGTCGAAAATAATACTTGCATTTTATCGGAGCTTGTGATATAATATTACACGCTCTGGAGAGATGGCTGAGCTGGTCTAAGGCGCGCGACTGGAAATCGCGTTTGGGCTAATACCCCAACTAGGGTTCGAATCCCTATCTCTCCGCCATGAAAATCCCGTCTTTTGTCTACCAAAAGACGGGATTTTCAATGAAGTCGCCCCTGCGGTGCTAATGAAGACGCTTCGCTAATGAAGAAATGAAGACGCTCACTGCGTTCGCTAATTAAACAGAAGGCGACTTCACTTCATTAGGCAACGGAGTTGACGTCTTCATTAGTGCGAAGCACGTCTTCATTAGGCGCTTTGCGCCGTCTTCATTAATTTCCGTTCTCTTGATTTTGTCACAATTATATGTTATCATATCATCGGAGGTGAATAAAATGCGTAACATAGATTTATTCTACCACAAAAGATACTCGTCGCATTTTGAATTTTCAGAAACAAAAGAAGCGGTAATCAGCACTTTGATATATGAATACTGTGCAATCAAAAAGATAACCTATAGTTATATCAGAGCAAAAAACCAACTTTCCGATATTGAAATCTGTTTTTTTAACGGAGAACGCTCAAAATGGAATGCAGACAAGCTTGATGGCGCTTATATCAGACAATTCGGAATATCTGTATCGAATGACGGAAAACGTGTCTTTTTTCAGACGTGGGAAAATGGTCTTTACTGTTTTGATTCACATAGCGGAGAAAAGTTATGGCGTACAAAAAGCAAACGCGGAATCACAAATATCTTTGTCAACGATGAAACGCTTTGCTGTATGCAGCGTGAAAAAGCCCTTCAACTCATTGATATACGAACCGGTGATGTGTTAAAAGAGAAAAAAGCAGCAGACTGGGGCTTTACCGCTTTAGATCATAACAGGATAGAATGTCAGATAAGCGCTCGCAAAAGGGAAATCATTGATCCCGAAACACTTGAATCGATCTAAACCGTTCGTTCGCACGATCAGGGCTCTTTCGCGGCATCCGATCTAAAATGTTCGTCGTTGCCAAAGCAAAAGGGACGCTTCTGCGT
>JAGDAM010000227.1 GCA_017959485.1 Clostridia bacterium | reverse complement strand
GAATCGACGACGGCGTAAAGCCCGCCGCTTTCATCGCCTTCCACCCGGTAGAGCGAGGCGCCGGTCAGCCGGTCAGCGAGCTTTCCGAGATACTTCCCGACCGAGAACCGGTAAACCGAGGAACCGGGGACCTCGTGCAGTTCGGTCCCGTGATAGCTAACCGTCGAGGTATCGCCCTTCCAGTCGGCGACAACCGGATTGTCCGAGCGCCATCCGATGAAATAATAAACGGTAATCGCAACCGGTATTATTATGATGATCGCGATAACGATCAGCGCGCGCTTTGTCATTTGTCCTTCTTTTTCTTTCCGAAAAACTTTGAAAAATCGACCTTCGGCTCGGTCCCGGAGTAAATGCGCTTAAGATTAGGCAGATGAGCCGCTATAACGCAGACGGTCATCAGAAACGCCACGGGAAGGCGGATGCCGGCAAGAGCTCCGCTGCCGCCCATTACACGGTACCACTGAAAAAGGAAGAGAGGCATCGTGAGCGCGGACATAACAGACCCGAGCGAGACCATCTTCGAAACAATCAGAACGGCGGTGAACACCGCGAGAGAAATTAGAAACACCGGCCAGTCGGTCAGAAGAAGCGTAAAGGCGCAGACGAGCATTCCCTTCCCGCCTTTGAACTTATAATATATCGGAAACATATGCCCGAACATACAGAACAACCCCGCGATCCAGGCGCCTCCGTGTCCGTAGCAGACGTATCCGATCGCTACCGACAGAAAGGTCTTGAGAAAATCCCCGAGCAAAGTTAACAGACCCGCGCGCTTGCCGAAAACCCGGAACATATTGGTCATGCCGGCGTTTCCGCTTCCCTTCGTCCGGATATCCTCGTGCCAGATCAGCCGTGAAAAGATGACTGCGCTGTTCAGACTCCCGAGAAAATATCCGCAAGCCGCGGCCAAGAGTATCAGCCCGCCGAGCACCGCCATGAACGCGGCGCCCGAAAGACCGAATTTATCGGCGAAAAGCTTTATCAGCCCGTCGTTCAGAAGTTCTTTGAAGGTCATATTCCGAGCGTGGCGGCGCCGATGATGCCGGCGTCGTTGCCGAGTTCGGCAATCCTGATCTCGGTGGATTTGACTATTCCGCCGCCGTACTGTTCTTTAGAGACGATCGGAATGAGCGGACGGAGCAGGTTTTCCTTCTCACCCGAGATTCCTCCGCCGATCGAGATGACCTCGGGCTGGAAGATATTGACAATATTGGTGATCCCGCACGCGAGATACCGGACGTATTCGTCGACCACCTCGCGGCCGGCGGCGTCTCCCGCCTTCATCGCCTCGAAAGCGGTGCGGGCCGAGATCTTTCCCTTCTTTTCGAAAAGATCGGCTATCATCGTCTTTCTTCCGGCGGCGCGGCAGGCGTCGAGCTTTTCGCCGGTCATCGCGATCAGTGCGGTGGCGGAACTGTACGCCTCCCAGCAGCCGCGGCGGCCGCAGGAACAGGGCCTTCCGCCCTCGCGGATCACGATGTGTCCGAGTTCGCCGCCGGCGAAATTGAAGCCCGAGCAGATCTTTCCGTCAATGATGATTCCGCCGCCGACTCCGGTCCCGAGCGTAATCATAACCGAGTTGCGGGTACCCTTAGCGGCTCCCGCGACGGCTTCTCCCCAGGCGGCGGCGTTGGCGTCGTTCTCGACGTTGATCCTGCCGACCGGAAAGCGTTCGCGGAGTAGCTCTGCGAGCCGGAAATGTCTGAACGGGAGATTGTTGGCGTATTCGACGACTCCGCGGTCATGGTCCGCGATGCCGGGACTGGCCACGCCGATCGCCTCGACGTTACTGACGCTGAGGCCTTTTCCGTCGACGAGACGCCTGCAGGCGGCCGCCATATCGTCGACGATCAGTTCGGGAGCGCGGAACGCGAGCGTCGGAACGCTCACCTTGTCGATAATCCGCATATCCGCGGAAACGAGTCCGACGGCGATATTGGTGCCGCCGAGATCTATGCCTATTCTGTACATAACCGTGATTCCTTAATTATCTGAATGGTAATTAATATTAATATGCGTCAGACGCCGTCGTCTATCAGGGCGATGTCGGCTCCGATGCCCTTGAGCTTGCCGACGATGTTGTCGTACCCGCGCTCAATCGTTTCGACGCGGGATATCTCGGTCGTTCCGGAAGCGGCGAGTCCGGCGACTATCAGCGCGGCTCCGGCGCGCAGGTCGACCGCGACCACCGGCGCCCCCTGAAGATTGGGCCGTCCGATTATGGTGGCGGTGCGCCCCGACACGTGAATCTCGGCGTTCATCTTGGAGAGTTCGTCGGCGTATTTGAAACGGTTGTCGAAGACGCCCTCGGTGATGACCGACGTACCGTCGCATCCGGCGAGCAGCGCGGCGAACTGCGGATGCATATCGGTGGGAAATCCGGGATAGAAGAAGGTCTTGATATTGACGTTCGACAGGCGCGAGGCGGCGCTCACCGTCAGCGAATCGTCGCTTTCGTCGACTCCGGCCCCCATCTCGATCAGTTTGGCGGTCACCGTCTCCATATGTTTCGGGATAACTCCCCTGACGCGGACCCTGCCTCCCGCCGCCGCGGCGGCCGCCATATAGGTTCCCGCCTCGATCATATCGGGTATTATCGTGTAGCTGCAGCCGTGCAGTTTTTCGACTCCGGTGATCTTGATGAACGAAGTGCCGGCTCCGGTGATCTGCGCTCCGCACATATTGAGGAAGTTTGCGAGGTCGACTATGTGCGGCTCGCGGGCCGCGTTGTCAATCGTCGTTCTTCCGTTCGCCTTTACCGCGGCGAGCATAACGTTAATAGTGGCTCCGACCGACGCTATGTCGAGGTAGACCGATCCGCCGCGCAGTCCGCCCGGACCGGCGGTCACGTGGTTAAGACCGTTCTCGACCGTCACTTTCGCTCCGAGCGCCTCGAAGCCCTTGTGATGCTGGTCTATCGGCCTCGAACCGAAATCGCAGCCTCCCGAAAAGCCGACGAGCGCTTCTCCGAAACGCCCGAGCTCCGCGCCGAGCAGATAGGTAGAGGCGCGCAGACAGGCGACGAGGTCCTGCCGCGTCGTCTGTGAATGCAGTTTTGAGGTGTCGACCGAGACGACCCCGGATCCGAGGCGCTGAACGACCGCCCCCATATCCTCGAGGATACGGAGCGAGAGGTTGACGTCGGTGACGTCGGGCACGTTATCGAGCACGCACCTGTCCTCGGTGAGGATACAGGCGAATATTATCGGCAGAGCCGCGTTCTTCATACCGCTGACCGGTATGTCGCCGCGCAGTTTTCTGCCGCCGTTGATGATGATTTTTTTCATTGAAGAGAATTGCTCCGGATCGTTATTGCGCCGCTTGACGCCGGTTCTCTCCCGGCGCGTGGCCGCGGGAGACATTTCCTTGTCTATTTTACCATAAAACCCAAGAAAATGGAAGTGCTTTTGACAAAATAAAAGGCGTTTTCCTTGACATTTCCCCAAAAGATAGTATAATAATATTTTGAAATAATAACCGGGTGACAGACCGGACGCCGCCCGCCGGAGCGCTCCGGCGCCGCGCTGCGGCTCACCCGCCGGGAGGATCATTATGAAAGAGTTTTACCGCCTTAAAGTTGCCGGACTCGAGCGCGATCTGCCTCTCTGCCGGCTCAACGACAAGCTTAAGATTGCGGCGTTCGTAATCTTCGGAGACCCCGAACTCACCACGGCCTGCGCGGCCGCGCTTCTGTCCCGGGCTCCCGAATACGACTACGTCATAACCGCGGAAGCCAAAGGTATTCCGCTCGCCCACGAGATGGCCCGGCTTGACGGAAACCGCAAATACCTGCTCGCGAGAAAAGCTCCCAAGCTTTATATGAAAAACGTGACCGAAGTCACCGTCCGTTCGATAACCACTGCGCGAGAGCAGAAACTCTACATCGACACCGAGGACGCCGAGCTCATGCGCGGAAAGAGGATACTCGTCGTCGACGACGTAATCTCGACCGGAGAATCGCTCCGCGCGCTCGAAACGCTCGTCGAATCGGCCGGGGGAATCATCTGCGGCCGCATGGCGATCCTCGCCGAGGGCGACGCGCAGGACCGCGACGACATCATCTATCTCGAAAAACTCCCGCTCTTCGACAGCGAAGGAAACGAGATATAAGGCAATACACAGGTAGGGGCCGAAAAAAGAAAACAAGCGAATAGCTAAATTGTCCCTTCGGGACAGCAAAATTATCTCACTTTGTTCGATAGCTAAATTGCCGCTCCGCGGCAGCTAAATTATCTCACTTCGTTCGATAGCTAAATTGCCGCTTCGCGGCAGCTAAATTAAATTCGCCCTTATAGCTCGGCGAAGCCGAATTTAGCTCGGCGAAGCCGAATTTAGCTCGGCGAAGCCGAATTTAGCTCGGCGAAGCCGAATTTAGCTATGCGAAGCACAATTTAGCTCTGCGAAGCCGAATTTAGCTTGCGAAGCATAATTCAGCTCGCCGGAACGGCGAATTTAGCCGGGGCTGTAAAAAAAGATCGACTTTTTTTACAGCCCCTATCTTATTCCGTCCTGTAGGTAAACAGATCGAACCTCTCCGCCCCCATCGAACGCAGCAGCGCAAGCGATCTTTCCCGGTCGCCTTCGGTGTTGAATCCCGGGATCAGAGGCAGCCGAACGACGACCCGTCCGGACCCCGCGAGAGACAAAAGCAGGGCGAGATTTGACATCGCGCGGGCGTTGTCCGCGCCGGTGTACTTTTTGTAGATTTCCTCTGACGTCTCCTTTACGTCGACAAAAAAGCAGTCGACGCATCCGGCGGCGGTCACGACGTTCTCTTCTGGCAGGTTGAGAGACGTCTCGGCGCAGATCCGCCACTCCGCGGGAACCGTCCGCCGGAACGCCGCGATAAACCCGGCGTGAATCAGCGGCTCGCCTCCTCCGAAGGTCACTCCTCCGTTCGTCGCGCGGAAATACAGGTCGTCCCGCTTTACCCTTTCGTAAAGCTCTTCCGGCGTGACATGTTCAACCTTTTCGCTGCCGTCAAAACACCCGGGGTTTATGCAGTACCGGCAGCGCAGGGCACACCCGTGCGCGCCGACGAGCGTCGTTATCCCCTCTCCGTCGGTGGACATGCGAAGCCGGTCGAGCCGCCAGAGCGGAAAGGTCGGTTCGGGTCCCATCCTTATCAGTCCTGGGAATCCGGAACCGGAAGAACCCCCGCGGTCGGAGCAGGAAAGCTTTCGGCGGCGCTGTCCGTCGGCTCCGGGAGTTCGCCAGGCACCTGAACGCTCTCTTCACCTTTACCGTCAGATCCGGTCCCGACGTCTGACGTCGCGTCTTCATCGATATCCGCGGTCCGCACAACCGCCGTCGTGCCGTTCCCGGACGGGCCCGGCTGAAGATCGCCCATTGTCCGGACGAGCGGATTGGTGCACCCGCTGACTGTCAGCGCGATTCCGGCGGCGACTCCCGCCACCGCGATTCTCTTCCCGAGTTTTTTGCGTTCTTCGAGCCGTCTTTCCAGTTCGCGAACCTCGGCTTCGCACTTCGGGCAGGTGCCTTTGCAGTCGCCCCTGTGCGGACATTCTTCTACGACCCACTCGATATCGTTAGAGCGGGCGATCTGTGCCCGGATCTGCTTTAGGATCCGGCATTTTTCTTTTCCGTAATACTTCATATCCGTTTCCATCCTTCCTTAAGGAGCGTTTACGATTATCGCGCAGTCCGATCCGTTCCAGATGATGAATCTGCCGTCTCCGAGCGGGAGCAGACTTCTGCCGACCGCGCGGACCGCCCTGACCTTTCCTCCCCTGACGAACAGAGTGTAAAAGGTCCCGTTTTTATCATAGGCGGTGAAAACGTCGACCGATCCGTCGCTGTAAAGAAAGTCGAAAGGAGTGTATCCCGCAGCCTTGAACATGCTTTCGGCGTTCTTGTGAACGATTCCGGCCCCCGGCTCCAGATAACTATAGACCGGAAAACGATCCGTAGATTTGTACGCTCCGTTCACGGTGGTGTTATAAGTGTCAAACGATACAAAAGTAAAACCGTTTCCGTTGAAAAACACGTAATTGGAGGTTTGTTTGACGTCGACAATACCCGTGGCCGTCAAAGATCCGGTGTCGACCGTGACCGCCTTTTGCGCCAAGCTGAGCAGCAGCGTTCCGCCGTCGGCTGAGACCGAAAAACGCGGCGAGTAATAATCGCCTTCGGTTAATCCGCTCACGCCGGAAACGATACTCAGACTTCCGGTTTCGGGATCGCAGCAATAAATCAGATTGGGATTCTTTCTGAATACGAAGAATACCATTCCGCGGGCGACAGCCAGACACTCGGGAGTGCCGCCTTCAGATAGTTCCGCGAAAGTCAGTTCCTTCTTCTTTTCGAGAGTTGCGGCGTCGTAAATAACCATCCTGTTCCCGCCCAGAAGGGCGAACATACCGTCGCCCGCGGCGGTCTCATAATGCGAACCGTAATCCGGCGAGATCCGTCCGACCTGACTGCCGGTTTTGGAATCATATACTTTAAGCACCTGCGCGCCGTCATATACCGAGAACGCGATCCTTCCGGTAACGGAATCGGCCCATATGCCTGAGGCACTCGCGCCCTCCTTCACAAAACCAGTAACCGCGATAACTCCGGCAGTCTTCCCGACAGCGGAAACAGGGCTGAACACCGTGAGTTCATAAGCTTTATTAAGATTTGAGTATAGAGTATAATATCGCTCGGGAGTAACAAGATTTTTCGCGAAAGAGGTATCTCCTTCACCGTAGTTGAATACTATTTTTACCCCGGACAGATATGCGCCGTTGTTCGTCAGATCTATCTTTTTCCATTCCTCCTCGGTGCCACGGAAATATACCGTCTTAAGGCGCGGACAGTTGAAGAAAGCGTCCTCGCCTATATACTCAAGCCCGGAGGGAAGAACGACCGACTGAAGGCAGACGTCATGCCGGAAAGCCCCTGTCTCTATGCGTGTGACGTTTTTCTCTATGCAGTAGGCAATCACCGAACTGCCCCAGGCGGTTCCGCCTTCCGCTATCACGGTCTTTTCATCCCCGACGGGAAATCCTGCTCTGAAATAGAGTCCGTTGGTTACGTACGATTGAAAAGACGTCTCAGTCAGTGTGTAACCGTCTTCTGAATGAACATAATGGTAATTAATATATTCGCAGAAATACTCGGCATCTCCGCATAATTCGCATACTTTGAGAGTCGCCGTGGTATTCTTTCCCGGATTTCGCAAACTGTAGGTCTCGATATCCCGGGAAACGTACCGGTGCTGCCAGGTGTTTCCGGTATAGTACGCCAGCTGCAGGCCGCATATCCTGCACGTGCCGATCTTATACTCCTTTTCTCCGCAGACCGGATCG
>JAGDAM010000226.1 GCA_017959485.1 Clostridia bacterium | reverse complement strand
TTATTTGGTCGTTTCGCCTCATCCACGGCTCCCGCGGTCCCCCATCTCCTTCGGAGAAGGCACGCGTTTATGGTATTTTGGATAGCACCAATTTGCTTGGGCGGTTACTTTAACGCGGCGCCCCATCCGTCGCCCGTTCGGGCGACACCTTCCCCCGGGGTTCTTCGGTTTTCTTCTTGTTATGCTCTCTCTCCGCGGAAGAAGACCGCCTTGACGTCCGCCGTGTCGTCGGTGAGAATCACGTCGGCCAGTTTTCCCGGTTCGAGAGATCCGCGGTCGGCGTCGAGTCCGAGCAGGCGCGCCGGGGTGGCGGTTGCCATCCGGATCGCGCCGCAGATTCCGCAGCCGGTGTGCGCCATCATATTGCGGCACGCGCGGTCGAGGGTGAGGTGACTGCCGGCGAGATGTCCTTCATAATCGTAATTGAGGTCGGGCCCCCAGAGGACCCCCTCTTTTTCGTCGTTGCGGAAACGGTGCTTGTCCGGCATCGAGTCGCTGATCAGTATGACGCGCGACGCGCCTTTGACGCCGAGGACCAGCTTCAGCATATCGGGATCGAGATGAATCCCGACCTCGTCGCTGATGACTTCGGCATATATATCGGGGTCGTAAAGAGTGAATTCGTCGCATCCGGCTCCGACCGAGACCTGGTTTCGCCCCGGAGCTTTTCCCGAATCGCCGTGATGCGTCTGGAGACGCAGCCCGTATTTCTTCACCTTGCGGCAGTCGGCGGCGGTCGCGCGGGAGTGTCCCATCGCGAATATCGCGCCGGGGTCGAAGGCCCTCACGTCCGACATAAATCCCTCGATGCCCGGCCTTGCCGGATCAATCGCCCAGACACGCGCGAATCCGGCGGCGGCTTCGATTATTTCGCCGTAATCTTTCCGCCTGATATCCCCGTTCCAGAGCAGCCCCGACTGGTTGCTGCCGAAGCCGCCCATATACGGACCTTCCATATAGAGTCCGGCAATCATCCTTCCGATGCCCGCCGCCGATTTTTCTTTCAGCAGGGATATCGCGCGGAGCAGAGTCTCCGCGTCAAGGTCGCAGTATAGCGTGGGCAGAACGGTTGTAACTCCGTGCCGCAGAACGTGCCGAAGACACCCTTCGGGATCCTCGTGAAAGAGCAGGTCGGGGCCGCCGTGATTGTGTATATCGATCAGACCCGGCGCGGCGTAAAGGCCGCGGGCGTCGGTGACGGAGGCGTCTTCCGGAACCTCGACGTCCTCGGCGCGTCCGGACGCAATAATCCGGTCGCCGCTCCAGAGGACGGTTCCGTTCCAGATCACGCCGTCTTCCAGGAGTATTTTCGCGTTGACTATCGCGCCTGTCATCTTACAGATCCCTGTCTTCGATACCGCGGTGCCAGCTTCCGAAGGGCCTGGCGATCGCCTCCGAAACGTAGCAGGTTCCCCTGCCCAGCCGCAGGATCGACGCGGGGCATTCGGTGCTTATCGGGCCGTAAAGCTCAAGCCGGGATATCATCCGCTGCCAGGACGATCCGTCGGCTCCCGAAAAGCTGTGGAGCTCGACGCGCTCCTTCGCGTGCATGACGTCGCGCGGGCCGATGGTCGCCGCCCGAGGCGGGACCGCCCAGACGTCTCCCGACGCTCCCATCGGAGAGAACAGCGAGTTTTCGCAGACAGTGAGCGGAGTTTCGGTGACGATCCTTGAGCCGAGCTTCAGGAATTCTTCGAGCGACGGAGCCGCAAACTCGGCGCAGCGGGGATCGATGAAGGCGGTGTGGCCCGGCCAGCCGGTGGCGGAGTAGATGACGTCGACGCCTCCCCCGGTTATCTCGTCGATCATATCCGAGTAGACGCTGTCGCCCTTGTTTTCGGTGTTGAATGTATGCCAGTGACCGACGTCGGGGCGCAGGTCCTCGCGGATACGGTAATAAAAATGATTCATAAAGGAATAGCCGAGTCCGGCTCCGTAAGTCAGCGGCGCCACGTTGCCGTCTTCATCGGCCCATTCGTCCATCGCGAAGGCGTGAACGTTTCGCGCGGAAACGTTGAATTTGTTCAGCATCTCGGCGACCGACGAGTAGGCGCCCGGCCACTGGTTGGGGCAGATCATCGAAAAGGGTTTGTCCTCAAGGTCGGACATAAGGATCCGGTAGAACATATCCTGGACCATGCACAGGACAGGATCGATGACCACCTTTACCGAATAGCCGTTTTCGTTTGTGTATTCCATGTCCTCCCGGCGGACGTTTCTGACCCGCTCAAGCTCGGAGAGGGAAAGTCCGCTGTGCGGCAGCCAGGAGGCCGGCCTGAATTCGAATTCTTCGTACAGACTCATCTGTGTTTCCTCTTAATGATTGTCAGCGGAAATCAGCCGCGCTTTTCGGCGATTGAGGCGAGAATGGCTTTCCATCTTTCTGCGTAGTCGAAGCCCTCGGTGACGGGCTTGAACCCGAAGCGCAGATAGGCCTGTATCGCCGGCAGCCGCCAGTCGTCGGTTTTGAGCATTATCTTCTTCACGCCTCTTTCAAGCAGACGCGACGTGGCGAACGAAACGATCGCGTTGCCTATTCCGCGGCCGCGCGCCGCTTCGGAGCAGCAGACCATGTGCAGCCACGCGGTTTCCCTGTCGGGCTGTTCGAAAAAGGTGATCGTCGCGACTCTTTCACCGGCGGGCGAGAGGACGAAAATCAGGTCGCGCTCGGGATTGACGCCCGGCGTTTTTACAATATCCCGGTTGAATTCGTCGGCGGTTCCGTCGACTCCGAGCCGGCCCTGAGAGCAGATTTTTATCCAGTCGGCTCTCTGTTCCTCCTTTCCGTCGTAATACTCGAAGGAGTACCCGGCGGGAAGAGAATAATTTTCGGTTTCATTTCCTTCAAAAACCATTCTGAGCTGTTCCATCAGTTTTCTCCTGTTTTATGTAAGGCGATACCTCACACGCTGTAAGTGCGGCGTTGCCTTTCAATGCGTTCGATAGCGAAATTGTCCCTTCGGGACAGCTAAATTTAGTTAGCCATTATAGCTCGGCGAAGCCGAATTTTGCAATGCGAAGTATAATTTAGCTCGCCGGAACGGCGAATTTAGCTTGCGTAGCAAATTTAGCTATGCGAAGCATAATTAAGCTTGCGTAGCAAATTTAGCTATGCGCAGCATAATTTAGCTCGCCGGAACGGCGAATTTCGCTCGGCGAAGCCGAATTTAGCCGGGGCTGTAAAAAAAGATTGACTTTTTTTACAGCCCCATTTGTTAGATTATTTTGCGTAGTCGACCGCTCTCGACTCGCGGATGAGGTGCACCTTGATCTGGCCGGGGTATTTCACCTCGTCGTGCACTTTCTGCGCGATGTCGCGGGCCACGACTTTCATTTCCTCGTCGGACACGTCTTCCGGCTTGATCATCACGCGTAGCTCGCGGCCGGCCTGAATGGCGTACGCCTTTTCGACTCCCCTGAACTC
>JAGDAM010000225.1 GCA_017959485.1 Clostridia bacterium | reverse complement strand
GTGTCGTGATTCATATGAAAGAATACAGGGAGAAGGTCCCGGTTATGGTGATCGGCGGACGCGCCGGAAGTTTCCTCGGCGAATATCAGGCGGGCGGAGTGATCGTCGTCCTGGGGATTGGCCGCGGCAGCGGAAAGATAGTAGGGAACTTCCCCTGCACAGGGATGCACGGCGGGAAAATGATCCTGCGTTCCGCATGCGACGACATATCGTTTCCGAAGCAGGTTACGGTCAGAAGGGCGTCGGACGACGACGTGAAGGAAATTGATAAATACGTATCCGAATACTGCCGTCTTTTCGGGGCCGATTATGACACCGTAATGGATTCGCCTTTTTCCGTCGTAATTCCGGACAGCAGGAATCCCTATAAACAGCTTTACGTTGCAAACTAAGAATGTGAGTGTGAGTTATGAAGTATTCAAAAGAAGAGGTCATGCAGTACGTTTCCGAGGAGGACGTGAAATTCATACGTCTCGCCTTCTGCGATGTTTTCGGAAAGCAGAAGAACATCTCGATCATGCCCGACGAACTGCCGCGGGCATTTAAATACGGTATCGCGTTCGACGCCTCCGCTGTCGCGGGATTCGGTGACGAGGCTCGTTCAGACCTTTTTCTGCACCCGGATCCCGGGACGCTCACCTGGCTCCCCTGGCGGCCGGAACACGGAAAAGTCGTCAGGATGTTCTGCAGTATTACTTATCCTGACGGAAAGCCGTTTGAGTGCGATACAAGAAGTCTTTTGAAAAAAGCCGTTGAGGACGCGGAGGCGGAGGGTTACACCTTCTATTTCGGCGCCGAACAGGAGTTTTATCTCTTTGAACTGGATGAAAAGAACGAGCCGACCAAAACGCCCTATGACCGCGCCGGGTACATGGATATCGCGCCGGACGATAAGGGAGAAAACGTACGCCGGGAGATCTGCCTGACACTGGAACAGATGGGAATCCATCCCGAAAGCTCACACCATGAGGAGGGACCCGGGCAGAACGAGATCGTATTTCGATATACCGAAGCGCTCGAAGCGGCCGATAACGTGATGACTTTCCAGACTGTAGTCAAAACAGTCGCCCGCCGCAACGGACTATACGCCGATTTTTCTCCCAAACCGCTTGCCGGCAAGCCCGGGAACGGATTCCATATCAACATGTCCGTACGTCCGGACGGTTCTTCAGTTAATTTGACGCACGTTATCGCCGGCGTGATAGATAAAGCAATCCCTATGACTCTGTTCCTTGATCCGACAGACAATTCTTATAAAAGACTTGGCCAGATGAAAGCGCCGCGTTACGTCTCGTGGTCTGCCGAAAACCGCTCGCAGCTTGTACGTATTCCCGCCGCCGAAGGCGAGTTCCGGCGCGCGGAGCTGCGTTCTGCCGATCCGACCGCCAATCCGTATATCGCTTTTGCGCTTCTGATCCGGGCCGGGCTCGACGGGATCCGCAACCGCGCTGAACTGCCTCTGCCGATTGACGTCAACCTGTTCAAAGCGGACGAGGAGGCGGTATCATATCTGGAAAAACTGCCATGCACTTTGAGTGAAGCTAAAGCCGCCGCTCAAATCGACGGTTTTATAGCGGCTCACGTACCGGAAAGGATCCTCAGGATCTACTGCGACGACTGATTATTATTTACTTGGATTATGAAGGGAGGGGAAGAGCTTGAGTCTGAAGGAACAGGTTTACAGCGCGCTTATAGTATCCGCGTCCGAAAAACTCAATCAGGCACTGCCCGAGATCTTTTCCCTCCCCGTATTTTCGCCTGTTCAGATCGTTCCGAGCGTCAGCACGGCCAGACGCGCGCTTGCCGAGCGCGATTTCGATATCGTGATCCTCAATTCTCCGTTGCCGGACGATACCGGGATACGGTTTGCGATCGATACCGTAAACGGATATCAGACGGTCGTTCTGTTTTTGTCAAGAGCTGAAGAGTATTCCGCGTCGTACGATACACTTGCCGAACACGGCGTGTTTCTGTTGCAGAAGCCGCTCGCGAAATCGGTGCTCCAGCTCGCGTCCGGGTGGCTGATCAGCGCCAGGGAACGGATCAGAAAAACAGAAACAAAAACGCTCTCGATCGAGGAAAAAATGAATGAGATCCGACTCGTCAACCGGGCAAAATGGCTTCTTATCAGCGAGCTGAAAATGACCGAGCCGGACGCTCACCGCTATATCGAAAAGCAGGCGATGAACCGCTGCGTGTCAAAGCGCGTGATCGCCGAGGAGATCATTAAAACCTACGGATAATAGTCAAATAAATACGGGGCTGTAAAAAAGTCATCAGACTTACTTTACAGCCCTTATGATATTTCAATTTAACGCGCAGGCCCCGAAGGAACCTGCGCGTTGGTATCGCAAATATCAGCCCTTGATATCGACGAAGGTCTTGTTGAATTGTTTGAGTTTGGAATTGAGCGATTTGGCGAGTGAACTGGCTGCCGTAGTCCAGATTCCGGAAGTGGTGGCGAGCACCTTTCTGTAGGAATCCTGTCCGGCAAGCGAGTCGCAGAAGATACGGCCGGGATCGTAGGAGACCGACTCTCTGATGATGTCGTACATCTCGGCGGAGACTGGGTCGTCGACGTATCTCGTCTTGAGCGAAAGCTCGAAGACGGCGGGGGTTATGTATTCGTATCCGGCAAAAGCCATCGCCTCAAGGAAGGCGCCGGACATTTCGCGGTCCTCACAGGTGCTTACGACACCGAAGAGGGTGAAGGGGTTGCCCATGCAGGTGTAGTAGTTATCCTGGTTCTCGTCATAGAGAGGAGTGGGAACAACGTAAAACTTGCAGTCGAGGTTGGCGGCGAAAGTCTTGTGGCTGGATCTTGCGCGCTCGGTGCAGAAGAGCAGACGGTTGTCTCTGAAGGCGTGCTGGTGCTTGCCGGCGGAGGATCCGACGAGACCGTCTTTCGATCCCCAGAGTTTCTGGAACTTTTCGAGGGTATCCTGAAGTTTCGGCTGAGAGAAGGACTCGGAGGCGATCAGATTACCTTCTGAATCGGTCTCGCAGATTAGAGCTCCGCAAGCGTAGAACCACGGGTCGAAATGTATGCCGGAGCTCATGTATCCGAAGGTGTCGGTGTCTTCGTTGGGAACGTCGCCGATGCCCTCGTAAACGCCTTCGCACATTTCAAGGAATTTATCAAGAGTCCACTGCTTGGTAGATACGAGATTCTGAGGATTCTCAAGATTGTGATTTTCAAGAATGGTTCTGTTGACGAAGCAGACGTACATCATCTCAAGAGCGTTGAGGGAAATATCTCCCGAAGCGAAGAAGAGCTTACCCTTGATGGTGCACTGCTTCTGAAGGAGCTTTGCCCAGTAGGGCTGGTTCAGATCGAGATACTTGAACTCGTCATCGTTGAGCAGGTTGGCAAGCGAGCCCTTAACGGCGTTGAGCGCGACCGAAATGGAGTATCCGGCCACCGCGTCGTAGATCGGGTCGTTGGTGTCGGTAATGGCTTTGAGGTGAGTGGCCCAGGCGTTCCTGTTGTCACTGTTACCGTCGCGTCTGATGTTGTTGATGGTCAGGCCGAGCATTTCCTCAACGGCGAGGTTTCTGGCGTAGATCGCGTCGTTGATGATCTCTCCGGTCTGGCCCTCCGAGTCGAACTCCTCGTGCTCGACGTCATTCCATACAAGAACGGTTACCGTCTTGTTGTATTTGAGGTCTGCGGGAAGGTTGGACTTTATTCCGGATTCGGTGGTCACTTCGTCGTCTGTGGAGGGACCATCGACCGCGGCGGTCGTGATCGGTTCGGTAGTCTCGTTTCCCGTATTGTTTGCACAGGAGATCAGGACCGAGCCGACGAGGAGAAGTGTGAGAAGGAAGGAAATGATTTTAACCGTTTTCTTCATTGTCTCGCTGTTCCTTTCAAATTTTTAATTAATAATTATTTCGGGGATTTGGTGGTTTCTTCGGGGGCGGTCGTCTCGATATAATCGAGGTAGCTCTTCTGTGTTACTTTCGCAAATCCGTGATATCCGTAATAAGAGACGGTCACGCCCTTCAGATCGGGTGAGATCAGAGTCGCGTTCTGGTTGAAGATTATCGGAATTACCGGCATGTCTCCGAGCAGTTCGGTTTCCGCGCGGTGAAGGAGTTCGGCTTTCTCCTCAAGCGTCCCCGCGGCATAAACCTGTTCGATAAGCGCGTCGTAGCTTTCCGACCGGTATCCGGTTCTGTGGGGCGAGATGGCCGCGTTAACGTCGGTGACGTCCTGCGACTGTCCGGAGAACTGCGAGGCAAACGGAGCGAGGACTGAGAAAGCGTTCGGAGTGTTGGCTATAAGATCTATATCCGCAGCCTGATATTTGTTGATATAGAAGTTTTCGGCGAAGATGTCGTCGTAGATGTCCTTGACGTCTTCACCGGCGAGTTTTTCGTCATTGACGGCAAGCTGTACCGGGTCGAGGGTAACTTTGAATCCGAGAGCGTTCCAGGCTTCGACCACCTTCTCACAAATGAGATTGTGAACGTCGTCTTCGACTCTGACCGAAAGAGTGAAGCTGTATTCGGAGGGATTTATGCCGGCGGCATTGAGATATTCGCGGGCTTTATCGAGATTTGCGGACGTAGAGACAACGCTTCCTCCGACGTTGCGGAAGAGCTGCTTCGGGCTTGAAGTCTCAAATACTCCGTAAGGTACGAGAGCGTCTGCCGGTCTTGCGAAAACGACGGCGTCGGCGATTGCCTGACGGTCGATTGCCGCTGAAAGAGCAAGACGCACGTTCTTGTCTGCGAAGAGCTTCACCTTCGTTCCGTCGCTCTTATCGATATCGGCGTTTTCGTTAAGATAAATGGTGTTGGTGCTCATAAGGTCGCGGACGTCGGCTGTGTCCTTGTAAGTCTGTCTGACAGAGATCGGAATGTCGCCGATGTAGAAGACCTTTTCGAGTCCGGAACCGTCAAGGAAGTTGGCAAGCTGCTGTTCCTTGCTGTCCGCGTAGTTGATAATCAGGCGGTAGGGTTTGACCGAAGTGTCGAGATATTTAGCGTCCTTCGGGCGTCTGAAGTAGGGATTGCGCTCGAGGATCATGGTGGCGTAGGATTTGTCTTTTTCGTTGCCGGTGTCAAATCCGTAGTTTACGCGGCGGAGCATAAAAGCGCCCGAGCAGACCGTCGTGGCGGGTTTCTTCGACCAGTCGCCGTTTCTTGACACGACGTCGTCGCAGAGCGGAGCGAGAGCGACGCTCGTAAGGTTGAGGATGAACGCGTCGTAGTCAATGTCACCAACGAAAACTATCTTGAGAACCAGCGTGTCGACGGCGTAGATTCCGACGTCGTCAATCGAGCAGTCTCCCCTCTTGGCCTCGCGTGCGTTGAGTATGTCGTAAAGGAGGCAGGCGGCGTCGCTGTTCATCGAGGGGTCAAGAATACGTTTCCAGGCGAAAACGACGTCGTCGGCGCAGATGATGTTGACACCGTTCGACCATTTGTTGTCGCTCTTGAGAGTTATCAGCATCGAGTACTCGTCGTTTTTCTCGTTCTTTTCGATCTCGTACTTATCAACGATCGACTTTTTTACCTTACCGTTTTCGTCAAGGTAGAAGAGCGTATCGTAAAGAAGGCCGCACATCTGATATGCCGAATCGTTGTTGAGACAGTATGCGGGATCCAGCTCGTAGACAAGATCGTTGAGATATACGTTTATCTCCGCTCCCTTGATTAAGTCGCCGTCAATCTTTCTGTCGTGACACGCGGACACGGTCAGCAGAAGGCAGACAATCGCGAGAAGGAGCGCGGGAATACGCTTTTTCATAAATGAATTCCTCCGTGAAAATGGATGATTGATGAACAATAATAGGGAATCGGGTTACTGCTTCGGGGCCGGCTGCTGCTCGGCGGGGGCCTCTGCCGGCACCTGCACGCGGGATACCGCGGAGCGCAGTATCTGAATCCTCGTTCTGTCTCTCGAGGAGACTATCGTTATGGCGTCCTTCCCGTTGGTGGAGATGACTATTCCGACGATGCCGCCTATCGTTACGATCTCGTCGCCTACCTTGAGTTCGCTTCTCATTTTCGCGGTCTCTTTTTCCTGTTTGCGCTGAGGCCTCCACATAACAAAGTAGAGCAGGACGAGCATGACCGCTATGATGATCAGCATTCCGTATTTCGAGAAAAATTCGGCAAAGGCGCCCGTTGTGCCTTCGGCCGAGAGAAGATTGAATCGCATTTCTTCCTCCGCAGGGATTTATTTAGTATATTATACACTAAATTATTCAAACAATCAAGAAAAAAATCCGTAAAAAAGCGCATAATTAAAAAAGTTGCTTTTTCGGGATAATTGTGATATACTAAATGATGATTACGCTTAAGGAGTATGATATGGCAGGCGGAGAAACCGAAAGCAAACGATATCTCGAGTGCGGCAGGATAATCAACACCCGCGGGGTTAACGGCAAGGTCAAACTTGAGTCCTGGTGCGATTCGCCCGAGGTCCTGGCTTCGGTCGGTACGCTTTATCTGAGACGGAGCGACGGCGGTTTTACCGCGAGGAAGGTCGGAGCCGCTTCGGTTTTCAAGAAATTCGTCATCTGCAGCATCGAGGGCGTTAACGATCACGACAGCGCGGAAGCTCTCAAGGGAGCAACCGTCTACGCGCGGAGAGAAGACATACCTGTCCCCGAAGGCGGTTTTTTTATCGCCGATCTGATCGGTCTGCCGGTCTACGACGCTTCGACCGGAAAAGTATACGGCAAAGTGAGGGAGGTCTTCAACGCAGGAGCTTCCGATATATACACCGTTGAAACTCCTGACGGCGAGAGAATGATCCCGGCAGTCGACGAATTCGTCAGGTCGGTAGATCTTGAGAAGGGAATCGCAGTTAGTCCGATTGAAGGAATGTTCGACTGATGAGATTCGACATAATGACTCTTTTTCCCGAGCTTGTCGACCGTGTTCTGTCGGAAAGCATCATAGGCAGGGCGAGGTCTTCCGGGATCATAGAGGTCAACTGTTTTAACATACGCGACTGGAGCGAGGACAGAAACCGCCGCGTTGACGATACTCCCTACGGAGGAGGGAAGGGCATGCTGATGGCCGCTCCCCCCGTCTTCAGATGCTTTGAGGCGGTGAGAGACTCTTCCGATATACCGGCTCATACGGTATACATGTCTCCGAAAGGCCGGCTGCTCTCGCAGCCCGACGTCGTGCGCCTTTCCGGATACGGAAGAATTATTATCCTTTGCGGTCATTACGAAGGCGTAGACCAGCGTGTCGTCGACGAAATCTGCGACGAGGAGATTTCGGTCGGCGATTACGTCGTCACCGGAGGCGAACTGCCCGCCTGTATCCTTGCGGACGCAGTCTCGCGTCTCGTCCCCGGAGTGCTTTCCTCAAGCGAATGCTTCGAACGCGAATCTCACTTCGACGGTCTGCTTGAATACGCTCAGTATACCCGTCCCTATAGTTTTCGCGGCGTTGACGTGCCGGAAGTTCTGATCTCCGGGAATCACGCAAAAATCGAGGAGTGGCGCCGCCGCTCGTCGCTCGAGACGACTAAAAGACAGCGGCCGGATCTTTATGAAAAATATCTGAAAGGGGGAGCCGGAAATGGACAGTCAACCGAATAAAAGGCCGAAGGGCTTCCTCTCTTCGCTCGCCCGTCTGCTTGACCGCGCCTCAGGCGCGGCGCGCAGGGCCGCCGGCGCTTCGGTAACGGCTTCTTCCGCTCACCGCGGCGGAACACTCTTCCGAGGCGCGAGACTGAGCACCGAAACGAGAGCGGGACTCAAGCGGAAGTTCGCCGCCGTTTGCGAGAGTTCTTTCTTCATTTCTCTCCCGGGCAAACTATCGCGGTTCATCGTTTCGGTCCCTTCCAAATCAGTCGCGGGTTCGGCGGCCGCCTTTTCGCTCGTCGCGCTTCTTTCGCTTCTTCTGAAATATTTCATGGAGGGAGCCGAGCCGGGACTCGGTTCGATCGTCCTCTCGGCGCTTCCGCTCACGGTTTCGCTCCCGTTTCTGTTTTCTGACAGATCCCTTTCTTCGCTTGCCTCCGAAAGCTACTTCCTCAGAGATTTTCTAATCGAAAAAATAGGCGTCAGAGCGGGCAGTCTCGACGAAACGGGCACCGGACGCCGCTCGGGCCAGGCGCTTGCGGCCGCGGGTGCGCTGCTCGGCGCTCTCTGCTATCCGTTCGGAGTCGTTTCCGTGCTGGCTTGTCTTCTGTTTGTATTCGGAGGTCTCTTTCTGTCGGCTTTTCCCGAATCGGGATTCGTAATAGTGATTTGCGTTTCTCCTGTTTTCGGCATGTTTCAAAGGCCCACCGTGCTTACCGGGTATTTCCTGTTTTGCGTTCTTATCGGGTTCCTCTTTAAATGTGCCACGGGACGAAGATCCTTCTATTCTTCAAGCGGCTCGGCGGTCTTCTGGCTCCTGTTTCTGAGCGTTCTTTTAGGATCGATTTCGCCCACGTCGACCTCGGTGCAGCCCGCTCTCGCGACGGCGCTGATGATGCTCGGATTCCCTCTGTCGGTCAATCTCCTGAGAGACCCGAAACGCCTTTCCTTCTTGGCGTCCGCGCTCACATTCTCCGCTCTCTGCGTATCGACCGCGGGTATCGTTCAGTTCATTCTGGGAGCTGCCCCGGCGGGATGGACCGACTCGTCATTTTTCCCGGGTATAACCAGCCGTTCTACCGCCGTTTTCGACAATCCCAACTTTTGCGCCGCATGGCTTAACTGCGTCTTTCCTTTTACTCTTTACAGCTCCTTCAGGAATACCGGACGGGCGAGAAGGGCGGCGGTTTACGCTTCGGTTTCGACCGCGGTCTGTACCGTGCTGACCTTCTCAAGAAGCGGATGGATCGGTATGGCCTCGGGCGGAATTATACTGCTCCTGTTCGTTTCTTTAAAGTATCTGATTGCGATACCCGGGACAGGCGCCGCCGCGGCGGTCTGCGGGCTGGCTTTCAAAGGCACGGTAGGAAAGCGGCTG
>JAGDAM010000224.1 GCA_017959485.1 Clostridia bacterium | reverse complement strand
GTCGACCGCGAAATAGGCGCGTCTGAGCGGAAGCCGCACTCCGTCTTCGAGCGCGACCGGCGTGCGCCCCTCGCCGACGAATCCGTCGGGAGTTATCTCCATCGCCACCGGCCGGCAGGGTTCGGAAAAGACGATCGAATAGTCTTCAAAGTCACAGAGGGGCTCCGATTCGAAGGGCAGGGCGAATCCGGGGTGGCCTCCCCAGGCGAAGGGCATATCCTTCTTTCCGACGTTTTCGACGTTTATTTCGTATGTGAGCGATCTGCCCGCGAGGCGGAAGACGACCGAGGCGCGGAAATCGAATGGCCAGCTGTTCGCGATTCCGGTATCCGACATAAGCTCGAATCCGATCATATCGGGTGCGTCGACTGCGAGCCGAAGGTCTGCGTCCTTCAGAAAGCCGTGCGCCGGCATATCGTATTCGCGTCCGCAGAGAGAGAAACGTCCGCCGCGCAGACGCCCGCAGACGGGGAAGAGGTTTGGCGAACGTCCCTCCCAGTAACGTGAATCACCGCTCCAGAGCAGTTCCCGCCCGTTCGCGGAAAGCCGTATGAGCTCGGCTCCGCGGGAGGAAACCGCCGCCGTAAGCAGGCCGTTCGATATTTCGTATATCATCCGGCGTCAGTTGTCGTATTTGGCAAGAGCCTTGAAGAGCGAGTCGGAGAGTTTTTTCATCTTGGATTCGGCTTCTTTGGCTCTTGTCGAGTAGATTCTGTTGGAGGTTTCGGCTTTCACCGCCGCGCGGAAGGTGCTGTAGGGATAGTTTTCGAGCGACGAGGTGAAGATCCTTCCGAGGTCGAAGGAGATATTGTCCCTGATCGCCTGGAACATGCGGGAGGCGTCGTTGTCGGTCGAATATCTGATCTTCATCGAGAGCTCGAAGAGCGCCGGAGTGATCAGGCGGTACCCCTCCGAGCAGAGACACTCAAGCACCGCGGAGGCGGCGTCGGGCTGCGTTGAACTGTCGGTAACGGCGTAAAGAGTGTACGGGAAGCCGAGTATCGTGACGAAGCTTTCCTGATCGGGGCTGTACTTGGGCGCCGGAAGCACTCCGTAATCAAAGGATACGCTAGAGAGGGAGGCGGAGGCGTATCTCGCGCGGTTGCAGGTGAAGAGAACCTGACCCGCGGCAAACAGATTCGTGGTGTCCGTCCATGTGCAGTAGTCGAGATGCAGATAATCCTGAACCTGCTCGGCGACGTCCTGCGCGAGCGCGCTTCTCACGTCCTTGGAAACGACCGGATTGCCCTGATCGTCTCTTTCAAGAATGTGCAGCCCGGCTCCGAAGTAGAAGGGGTCGAGGTGAACGTCCGAGCTGGTCGTGAAGGCGTAGATCTTGTCGGTCGTGCCGGAACTGCCCGCCGAATCGAGCACCTTCGACATTTCGAACATCTTTGAGAGAGTCCAGCCGTTGGAGTCTACAAGCTCGTAGGGAGATTCAAGGTTGTACTGAGTCAGAAGATCCTAGTTGAAGAAGAAAGTGTACATCATGTACAGCATATTCGTCGAAAGGTCTCCCGAGGCGAAGAAGAGCTTGTTTCCTATGAGGGCTTCGTCGATAAGCTTCGACGGCCACCAGGGCTGCGAAAAATTGATCGTTTCCAGTTTGTTCAGATCGCGGCAGAGGCCCTTGTGAGCCAGACTGGCGGTCGTCATCGAGTAGGCGGCGTAGAGGTCAAATTCGTCGCCGTTGTTCTTGGCGTTGATCGCCGTGGAAACAAAAGCGTCGTTGTTCTGGAAGTTTCCGGGCGTGCCGACGTAATTGAAGGTGACTCCGAGACGCTCCTCGGTTCTGAGGGTGCGTGTGCGGATCGCGTCGCTTACGGCGTCTCCGGTCTCTTCATCAACGAAGAACTCAACGTTTTCGACGTCGCTCCAGTAGAGCAGCTTTATCTCGGTGTTGAGTTTCAGCGTGTCGGGAATATCGTCGAGAAGATAGCCGTTTTTGTCGTATTTCTCGCGTTCGGTCGTGACTTCGGCTACGGGGTCGGTGTCAGCCTGCGCCTGTGCCGAGGTCGATCCCTCCGTCTCGTTCGCGCCGTTGGCGCATGCGGCGACGGAGAGGATGAACAGTAAGGCGATAAAGAGGCAGATAAATCTTCTGATTTTCATGTGAGTTTCCTTTCCCGTTATCGGTGATTCTTAAAGTAGGGTATTAATTAGATGATATTATTATACACTATCAGGTTTTGATTGTCAATGACGGAAAGAGGAAGCCGGCGCCGGACTTGACAAACGGCCCGCGTTTTGGTATAATTCTGGAGAAAAAACAAAACCGAACTTCGGAGTATCATATGCAAAATACCAGCGTAATCCGCGAGTCCCTTTCCACTCCCGTGACGATGAAGGCGGAGGTGGCGGTGGCCGGAGGAGGCGTCGCCGGAATTTCCGCCGCGCTTGCCGCGGCGCGAAACGGAGCGGACGTGCTTCTCGTCGAGGGAGAATATCTGCTCGGCGGCCTCGCGACTCTCGGGCTTGTCACATACTATCTTCCGCTCTGCGACGGGCGGGGGCATCAGGTCGTTTTCGGAATTCCGGAAGAACTGCTCCGGCTGTCGGTAAAACACGGCTGCGAGAAGGACCGGCCCGATCCCTGGCTCGACGGCGGAAGCATCGGGGAGAAAACGAAAAAGCGCTTCAAGGCGGGATACAACGGCAACCTTTTCGCGCTTGAGTGCGAGCGTCTGCTTCTGTCGGAAGGAGTGCGTCTGCTCTACGGAACCCGCGTCGTGTCGGCGGTCAGGGAAGGAAGCCGCGTGACGCATCTGATCTGCGAGAACAAATCCGGCAGATTCGCGATTGAGACCGGAAGGGTGATCGACGCGACCGGCGACGCCGACGTCGCACATCTGTGCGGTGCCCCGACCGCTCTTCCGGCGCACGGCAACATACTCGCCGCGTGGTACTACTGGTACCGCGACGGAGAGCGCCGGCTGAAGATGTACGGCGGATCGGATATTCCGGAGGATGAGCGCGGGTCCCGGCCGGAAAAAAAGAAACTGTCCGAGACCCGCTACTCGGGACTTGACGGGGAGGAGAACAGCCGTTACGTTATCGACTCGCACGCCGCTCTCTACGCCGACTGGAGTGAAAGACGGCTCGCCGAGCCGGGCATCGTTCCCGATCATCTCGCGGTTATTCCTCAGCTGCGCATGACGAGAAAGATCGCCGGACGCGCGACGCCCGACGTTTCGGACGAGAGACGCGCGTTCGGCGATTCGGTGGGAGTCGTCAGCGACTGGAGAAGGCGCGGACCGGTTTACGAGATCCCCTTCGGATCGCTTTGCCCCGAAGGAGTCGTCAATCTTCTTGCGGCCGGCAGGATCGTATCGGTTTCCGACGCGCTGTGGGACAACACCAGATCAATACCCTGCTGCTCGGTCACCGGCACTGCCGCCGGGACGGC
>JAGDAM010000021.1 GCA_017959485.1 Clostridia bacterium | reverse complement strand
GCGGATGATCGGAATGTCATCGCCCGGGAAGTCGTACTGGGACAGAAGATCGCGGACTTCCATCTCAACGAGGTCAAGCAGTTCAGCATCGTCCACAAGGTCGGTCTTGTTCAGGAACACGACGATCGCGCGAACGCCGACCTGACGAGCGAGCAGAACGTGCTCACGGGTCTGCTGCAGAGGGCCGTCGGTACCTGCAACGACGAGGATCGCGCCGTCCATCTGAGCGGCACCGGTGATCATGTTCTTGATATAGTCGGCGTGCCCGGGGCAGTCAACGTGAGCGTAGTGACGGGCGTCCGTCTCGTACTCAACGTGTCTGGTGTTGATTGTGATACCTCTTGCTTTTTCTTCGGGAGCGTTGTCTATCTGGTCGTACGCCATGAATTCAACGTTGCCGTTCTTGAGGCCGAGAGCTTTGGTGATAGCTGCGGTAAGGGTGGTCTTACCATGGTCAACGTGGCCTATGGTACCGATGTTGACGTGCTCTTTGGTTCTTTCGAACTTCTGCTTTGCCATTGTTATTTCCTCCTTAATGTGAAACTTCGTTTCATTTAAATTAAAATTTTAGTTTTTCTTATTTTTGCCTTGCGGCTGACTCATCTCTTTTTACCGGAGATGATGTCGTCCTGGATAGCTTTCGGCACCTGCTGGAAGTGACTCGGCTCCATGGTGTAGTTTCCTCTGCCCTGCGTGCAGGAGCGGAGATCGGTCGCGTATCCGAACATCTCGGACAGCGGTACGAGCGCGGTTATCTCGACGGAACCCGTGAGATTTTCCGTATTCTGCACCTGTCCGCGTCTCGAGGCGAGATCGCCTAAGACCGTTCCGTAATACTCGTCCGGTGAGATGACCACGACTTTCATTATCGGCTCCGTGAGCACGGGATCCGCCTTCTTCAGCGCGTCCTTGACCGCCATTGAACCGGCGATCTTGAACGCCATATCGGAAGAGTCGACCTCGTGATAGGAACCGCCGAGCAGCGTGACCTTTACGTCAACGACGTTGTAGCCCGCAAGTACGCCGGACTGCAGTGCACTCTGGATACCTGCGTCGATGGCGGGGATATATTCCTTCGGAACTTCGCAGCCGACGACCTTGCTCTCGAATTCGGAGCCTTTGCCCGTCTCGTTCGGCTCGATGTTGATCTTGACGTGACCGTACTGGCCGTGTCCGCCGGACTGACGCGCGAATTTCGTATCGGAATAAGCCTCTTTTCTGATCGTCTCTTTGTAGGAGACCTGAGGTTTACCGATATTCGCCTCGACCTTGAATTCACGCAGGAGCCTGTCGATGATTATTTCAAGGTGAAGCTCTCCCATACCGGCTATGATAGTCTGACCGGTCTCTTCGTCGGTATAGGTGCGGAACGTCGGATCCTCTTCCGCAAGCTTCGACAGCGCGATGCCCATCTTCTCCTGACCGGCTTTGGTCTTAGGTTCGATGGCAACGCGTATGACGGGATCCGGGAATTCCATGCTTTCAAGTATTATGGGGTTCTTTTCATCGCAGAACGTGTCGCCGGTCGTCGTGTTCTTTATGCCGACCACCGCGGCGATGTCGCCGGAGTAGCAGCAGTCGATGTCCTTGCGGTCGTTCGCGTGCATCTGAAGAAGCCTGCCCATACGCTCACGCGTGCCCTTCGTCGAATTGTAGACGGTGGTGCCCGCCGTGACCGTGCCGGAATACACTCTGAAGAAGCAGAGCCTTCCGACGTAGGGGTCAGTCATGATCTTGAAAGCGAGAGCGCTGAACGGCTCTTCGTCACCCGGCTTACGGGAAAGAACGACGTCGTGATGATCGGGGTCGATACCCTCGGTCTCACCGATGTCGAGAGGCGACGGCAGATAGTCGACGATCGCGTCGAGCAGTTTCTGCACGCCCTTGTTCCTGTAGGATGTGCCCCAAACTACGGGGACGATCGAATTGCTGATCTTGCCGGCGCGAAGCGCTCTCTTGATCTCTTCCTTTTCAGGTTCGATCCCGTCGCAGAATTTGGCGAAGAGTTCTTCGTCCTCTTCGGCGACCGCTTCTATGAGGCGCTGCCGGTAGTCCGCCGCCATTTCCGCGTATTCCGCGG
>JAGDAM010000020.1 GCA_017959485.1 Clostridia bacterium | reverse complement strand
GTCCGCAGGGAAGCGCCTTTCCTCGCGCTGGGCAAAACGCGCGGACACCATCTGCCCGGGGCATCCGGAAGAGGTTCGGGAGAAACTTCTGCTGCTTGCCGATGCGGAAGAAGCCGCGGCGTCCGGCGGGGAATGCTCGCTCGACGGACTTTCCGGTCTCTTCGGCGATCTGCTCGGGACGGTCTGCGCATATCCGTTTATCGGCTCGGGCGGAGAGACGAAAAGCGAGGCGGCGGTGGCTTTCGCGGTCGGCAGGAAGGTCGGCCGGTGGATCTACGTCGCCGACGCGCTCGACGACCTCGCGTCGGACGAAAAAAAAGGCAGATTCAACCCGGTTTTGAAACTGTACGGGCGCTCCGAGCTGACCGAAGAAGAAAAAAAGACGCTTTCCTGCCTCGCGGCCGCCGAAGCGGGCGAGGCGCTCGACGACCTCTCGCTGATCAGCGAAAAGGAGGGCTCGGCTCCGCAGGCGGGGAGGATAATAGAAAACGTCCTGGGATACGGTATCCCGGCGGTCACGGCGGACGTGCTTTCCGGGCGGTACCGCAAGCCCAGACGAGACGGATTATGAGAAAGGAGTACCGTAAATAAAAGATGGCCAGGGATCCTTATTCGGTGCTCGGAGTCGGCCGCGACGCGTCCGACGAAGAAATAAAAAAAGCGTATCACGCGCTGGTCAAAAAATACCATCCCGACAGGTACGCCGGAAGCGATCTCGCCGACGTCGCGGGCGAAAAGATGAAGGAGATCAACGCCGCCTACGAGGAGATCCAGAACATCCGTTCCGGGAAATCGCCGGACCCCGGAGCCGGTCCCGGTTACTCAAACTACGGCGGATACGACCGGACAAGGCAGAATCAGGGCGGGTACGGATACGCTTCGGGCGGCGGGCAGTCCGCGAGATACGCGAACGTTTTCGCTCATATAAGACAGCTGATAAACGACGGAGAAATCGACAGGGCCGGATCGCTGCTGCTCACGGTCCCCGACGAGGGAAGAGGAGCCGAGTGGTACTTTCTGCGGGGCTGCTGCCTGACACGGCTCGGATCCTGGTACGACGCCGGGATCTGTTTCGACAGGGCCTGCGCGATGGATCCCGCTAATACCGAATACAAAATGGCGCGCGACGAACTCCGCAGCCGCAGCACGGCTTCGCGTAGTTCGTCCTCGGGCGACGACCCGTGCTGCAACACCGGATGCAATCTTCCGTGCTGCTGCTGGCTGCCCTGCTGCTTCTGCTGATTGCTGACAAGGAGAAAGAAAATGATTGTATATATTCCCGACGGAAGAGAAGAAAAAGAGGCTTTTGCCGGAATCAGACGGCTGTGCGTATCGGCGCACCAGGACGATATCGAGCTGATGTCGCTGGGCGTTATAGGCGAGAGCCCCGCCGGCAGTTTTGCCGGAGCCGTCGTAACAAACGGCGCGTCAAGTCCGAGAACCGGGCGCTTTGCCGGAGTTACCGACGAGGAAATGGTGATTCTGCGCGCCGAAGAGCAAAAACGGGTGGCGGAGGCCGCCGGATACGGCACGCTGGCGCTGCTCGGATACACCTCGTCGGATGTAAAAAAAGACGCACGCGAGGCGGCCGAACGCGACATAGCCGACATGATTCTCGCCTGCGCTCCCGAGGAGATCTATACGCACAATCCGTTTGACCGTCATCCGACGCACGTAGCGGTTTTCTGCAGGGTTCTCGGCGCGATCAGAAGCCTGCCGCCCGAGCGCCGTCCGAAGAAGTTCTGGGGCTGCGAGGTCTGGCGTTCGCTCGACTGGCTGCCCGAGTCTGTCCGCACCGTCGTCGACTCGGAGAAGGGAACGGCTCTCGCCGCGACCCTGCTTCCGATGTTCGAGAGCCAGGTCGAGGGTGGCAAGCGGTACGACGAGGCCTATATCGGTCGCCAGCACGCCAACGCGACCTTCTCCGAGAGCCATTCGACCGACGAGTTCGTCTGCGCGTCGAATATGCTTGATATGACTCTGCTGATCACGAATGACCGGCTCGACCCGACCGACTTCGCGTACGATATCATCGATCTGTTCCGCAGAGAGACGAAGAAGACGCTGGACGAGATGAGGAAATGAAGACGCGCGGGCGCTAATTAAGGAATGAATTGCGCCTGCGGCGCAAAATAAGAACGGCGCATAAATCGCAATGATTATTACGATTTATGCGCCGATTATTATTATTTATTGTTACTTCTTAAGCCTACAGTCTTAAGTTTCCTTTTTTTCTTCCTTCTCCGGGAACGTCATCTTGTATTTCACTCCCTCCGGGGTGAATTCCGCGCTGACGACCGCCGAGTAGTGCTTTCCGTTCCGGTGCGAAACGAGGTCGGGCATTTTTACCTTTCCTGTCTCAATCAGTTCTTTTGCCTGCGCCAGAGTTATTCCGCCGCCGATCTTGTTGAAGTACGCGCTGTTTTTGAACAGTTTTACGTGACACCCGTCTCCGGTGCAGCTGAACAGGCGTCCGTCGAAGAGGACGTCAGATCCGCAGACGCCGCATTTGCAGAAAGATTTCGCGGGTCCCGCCGCCGAGTATTCCCGTGCGGCGTCGGGGTGCCGGCCGGCGGCAAGGCAGACTGTTCTCAGATCCGAGGCGGCCTCGGCGATGACGTCCTCGACCTCCTTTTCTCCGCGGTAAACCTGCTTGAGCGACTTCCCGAGATTGAGCGTGCGGTCCTTCGCCATATTGATTCCGAGCGCCGCGAGCGAGTCCACGTAGTATTCGCCTTCGGGAGTTATTCCGTATTTGTTTTTCTTCAGGGTTATGTATCCGCTCTTTATCGCGGCGTCGATGAGCCCGGCTCGGGTCGCCTCGGTTCCGAGTTCGACCTCGCTCACCGTCTCCATATCCTCTCCGTCCTCCGACAGCGCCTTCTTTTCGCCGGTCGAATACGGATTCTTCAGATAGGCGTTCAGCGTTTCGGCGGTGTAGTGATCGGGAGGAGTCGTCTCCTTTTCCTCGGGAGCGAACGCGGGGATTATCTCGTCTCCCTCTTTCAGCGGAGGAAGGGAGGCGCTTTTCTTTTTTACCGGTTCAAACTTCGTAAATCCCGGAGTGACGGTGACGTCGCCGTTCAGAGTGAAAGTCTCGTATCCGTTTTCTATCGTGAGAACCGTCCGGTCCACGACGTATTCCTCGCGGCAGAACACCGAGCAGAAGCGCATGAACACCATGCGGTAGACGTTCTTTTCGTCGGCCTGCATCGCGTTAACGTCGGGGATTTTGTAGGTCGGCGACAGACCCGAGTGGGCCTCAATTTTGGAGTCGTCGAATACGTCGCGGCTGTCGCGGAAGACCACTCCGTCGAAAGGTCCCGGATACGCCTTGTGAATCGCGCCTATGATATCCTCCGCCTTTTTCTTTTCGGCGGTGGCCATATACTGCGAATTGGTGCGCGGATAGGTTACAAATCCGTCCTCGTAGAGCTTCTGGAGGATGTCGAGCGTTCTTTTGGGCGAGTATCCGAAGGCGCGTCCGGCTTCTCCCTGCAGGTCGGAAAGTGCGAACAGCCGCGGCCGTTTTATCGTCTTGCGGGTGGTCTTGCGCCCGGTTACTACCGTTTTGGCCGCGTTGTAGAGAGCGCAGAGCTCGGCGCACTCCTCCTTCGTCGGATGCTTTTTCTTCGAGATGAGTTTGAATCCGAATTCCCTGTCTTCGTGGAGCGCGACGTAGTATTTTTCGGGAACGAAGTTCCGGATGAGACGCTCTCGCTCGCAGATGGCCGAGACGATCGGAGAGGTGACGCGTCCGACCCGGAGCAGCCGTCCCGATTTGAGCGTCGCCATTCTGGAGAGATTGATTCCGTAAAGCCAGTCGATGTAGGTTCGCGCGTATCCTTCGCAGGCGAGCCGGTCGTATTCGCTGTCGGGACTCATTCCGGCGAGCTCGGAGGCAATCGTCCTGGGAGTCTGGTCGGGCATCCAGAGCCGGAAGACCGGCTTTTTCGTTCCGGTGTGCGTTATTATGTTGCGGATAATGATCTCGCCCTCGCGGTCGGAGTCGCCGGCGTTGACAATTGCGTCGACGTCGTCGCGCTCAATAAGTTTTTTCAGAAGCGTATACTGGCTCCGGTTTCCGCGGTCTTTGCGTATAGTGTATTTGAACTTTTCGGGAACTATCGGCAGCACGTCGGAGCGCCATGCCTTGTAATCGGGAGAGTAGTCTTCGGCGTCGGCGAGGGACAGAAGGTGTCCGAACGCGTACGCGATTACGAAGCTGTCGTTTTCGTACCAGACCGAACCGGTTTCACCGTCCGCCTTTACCGGTTTCGGCGAGGGTTTTATCGCCGAGGCGATGTTTCTTGCGAGCGACGGCTTTTCTGCAATTATCAGTTTTTTGGACAAGCGTTATTCCTCCTGCGAAACGCCCTTCGGACGTTTCGCGCTTACAAAAAGGGCGCGGGTTGTTGACAATGACGTTTTTTTATATTATAATAGCAACTGACGGATTTGTCAATGAAGTGTTGCGGAGGTATTGCGGTATGAACGGAATCCCGGTTTTTCCCGAAGTCAAAAAGAATTTCGGATTCGGCTGCATGCGGCTGCCGATGAAGGACGGAGAGGTCGATCTCGATCAGTTCTGCGAGATGGCGGATCTTTTCATCGATGCCGGCTTCAACTATTTCGATACGGCTCACGGATATATCCGAGGAAAGAGCGAGACGGCTGTCCGCGACTGCGTCGCCGCCCGCTACCCGCGTGAAAAGTTCCTTTTGACGAACAAGCTCAGCGGCCCGTTTTTCAACAGCCGCGAGGATATAATTCCGCTGTTTGAAAGCCAGCTGCGCGCCTGCGGAGTCGAGTATTTCGATTTTTATCTGATGCATGCCCAGACCGCGGCGGTCTACCCGAAATTCCGCGAATGCGAGGCATACGAGACCGCCTTCCGTCTGCGCGAAGAGGGAAGAGTAAGGCACGTCGGGCTTTCTTTCCACGGCGACGCCGAGCTGCTCGACCGGATCCTCCGTGATTATCCCGACGTCGAAGCCGTTCAGATACAGCTCAATTATCTTGATTATTACGATCCGGTAGTGCAGTCAAAGCCCCTGCTCGACGTCTGCGCCGTTCACGGCAAGCCCGTGATAGTCATGGAGCCGGTGAAGGGCGGAAGTCTGGTCAAGCTCCCCGTCGACGCGGAGGCCGCGCTCGACCGGGTTAGAAACTGCTGCTCGAACGCGGGCATCGCCCTGCGCTTCGCCGCCGGGTGCCCCGGCGTATTTATGACGCTTTCGGGCATGAGCGACCTTGCTCAGACCGCCGACAACGTCTCTACCATGAAGGATTTCAGGCCGCTCTCTCCCGAAGAGGAAGCCGCCGTGATCAGCGTGCGCGAGATCTTCTCGAAGCAGAATCTGATCCGCTGCACGGGCTGCCGCTACTGTGTGGACGGCTGCCCCGCGGGAATAAAGATCCCCGAACTGTTCGCCTGCCTGAACGCGAGAAACGTTTTCGGCAGCTGGAATCAGAACATGTATTACTCGATAGCCACCCGGGACGGCGGAAGAGCTTCCGACTGCCTTGCCTGCGGCCAGTGCGAGGACGCGTGCCCGCAGCATCTTCCGGTGCGCGATCTTCTCGGCAAAGTCGCGGAGGTTTTTGACAAAAAATAAAAGCGATACCTCGCCGTATTGCCTTAACGCACCTCGTTTTATGCAATGACAAAGAAAAGAATCACAGACAGACTTTCGAAAATACCGCTTATCGGCTGGCTCGCGGGGCCGCTCACCGTCGCGTTCGAGTTCTCGATGTACGAGATCGCGATGCTTATCAATTCGTCGGGGAGCGCCGCCGCGCGGTCGGTGATACCGAAGATCGACGCGATCGACGGTTTGATCCCCTTTATTCCGGTTTTTATTTTCGGATACGTTTTTTCATACGGCTTCTGGATCGTCTCTCCGGTTCTGACGTCGCTTGACAGCCGCCGGAACACCTGGAACTATCTTCTGGGCATCGCAATCTCGGTAATCGTCGGATTTACCCTGCTGACGGTGTTTCCCACCCGGATGGACCGCGCCGCCGAAGGGGTGATCGCCGCCGCGAACGGCAGCGGCTTCACCGCGTGGGCGCTTCACTTTATCATATACGCGGACGGCGGAGAGACGGGCATGAATCTTCTGCCTTCCTTCCACTGTATGCTCTCGGTCAGCATATACTGCGGCGTCGCATTCAAAAAGAAAATTCCGCTCGGATGGAGAATCTTCGTTTTCTGCGGGATGGCGCTCGTCGTGGTTTCCACGCTGCTTGTCAAGCAGCATTATTTTCTCGACGCGGTCGCGGGAATCGCGGTAGGGCTCGGGTCGTCGCTTTTGGCTTCCCGGATAGATATCGGTTCCGTGATAGAGAACAGAAGGAGAAAAACAGATGCCGAAGAGTGACGACGCGTTTGTGTTCAGCCCGGATATGATTGCTTCGCTTGAGGATATTATTCCGCTGCGCGGGAAGCTGCTCGCCGTCGATTTCGGCGACGCGCGAACCGGCCTTGCCGTCAGCGACGCAACCGGACTGCTCGCGTCCGGAATCGGCTGCGTAAAGGCGGGCGGCATCGCGAAGACGGCGGAAGCCGTGGCTTTTGAGGCGAAAAAAAACGGAGCCGTCGCCGTCGTGGTCGGGCTGCCGCGCAATATGGACGGCAGCGAGGGATACCGCGCCGCGAGGTGCCGTGAGTTTGCCGGGAGGGTGCACGTCCTCTCGGGTCTGCCGGTCGTTATGACGGACGAGCGGCTTACGACGGTCGCCGCGTCGAAATATCTCAACGCCACCGATACCCGCGGAAAAGGCCGCAAGGCGGTGATTGATTCGCTTTCCGCCGAGATAATCCTGCAGAACACGCTGGACAGAATAAAGAGGATGCACGCCTGACTGCGGGTTTTCAAAACAACGTCGCCGTACGATTCGCTTTGATCGAATTGTACGGCGACGTTCTTCTTAATCTCAGTTAAACGCCGACAGAATTTCCTTTATGGCTTTCGGCCAGACCTGCTTCATCTGGCCGGTGGCGGAAACGGCCCAGGACGTTTTGTTCTTTATGCAGTTTTCGTAGAGTCCGTAGGGCGATCCGAGAGCCGAAGCGAAGATTCTTCCCAGATCGAAGATGACCGATTCGCGGATGGTGTCGAACATCGCGCTCGAGATCGCGTCGTCGGTGTATCTGTATTTTATCGTCGTGTCGTAGAGCGCCGGCGAAACGTTGCGGTAGCTTTCGGACGCGTAGCATTCCATTACCGCGCTGACGAGATCAACCTCGGTGCAGTCGTTGGGGATGGCGTAGAGCGAGAAGGGATTGCCGAGAACGGTGTAGTATTCGTCCTGGTTTTTGTCGTATTTCGGGTTCGGGACCACTCCGAAGGCGACTTCGTTCTCCTTGAATTTCGTGGCGTTGCGGCAGCGGTCGTTCCAGAAAATAGAGAGTTCCTTGGCGAACCACTGAGCGACGTCGCTGTTCTCGGTCAGCAGATAGGCTTTTGAATTGTTATGGAAGAAATTCGTGACCTTGTCGGCGATATCCACCGCCTTCGTGCCGATGAAGTCGTCGCTGATCTTTATGGTGTCGTTCGAAACGTCGAGGATCTTGATCCCGGCGCCCGTGAAGAAGACGTCAAGGTGCAGCGTATAGGCGTACTGGCCGTAGAAGTCGCCTATGGTCGCGTTTCCGTTCGTGTCGGTGTCAACGTAAGTGTCGTTGCACATTTCGAACATCTTGTCAATCGTCCACTCGTTTCGGTCGACAAGATCGAAGGGGAGCTCAAGTCCCAGATTGTCGATGATGGACTTGTTGAAGAAGGTGACGTACATCATGTACAGGGTGTTCGCGGAGATATCGCCCGACGCGAAGAAGAGCTTGCCCTTGATCGTCGCGTCCTCTATGAGCGAATCCGGCCACCAGGGCTTGGAGAAGTCGAGGTATTCGGCGTTGCGGATGTCGGACAGCAGTCCGTTTACCGCGCAGGAACCGATTGTGAAACTGTGCGCGGCGACCATATCGTAGGGCATCGATCCGCTCTTGATGCCCTGGCGAACCGTGTCGACGAAGTTGGAGATGTGGGCGGCGGTCGCGTTGCCTTCGGTTGTTTTGTAATTGAAGGTGATCCCGAGCCGCTCCTCGACTCTCGTGTTGCGGGTGAAAATGGCGTCGTTCACCATTTCGCCGTTCTGGGCTTCGGCGATGAACTCCTCGTGCTCGCGGTCTGACCAGTAGAGCAGAGTGATTGTCCGGTCAAGCTTTAAGTCCTCCGGAATGCTGTCCTTCAAAAGGCCTTTGTCGTCGTATGGACTCTCGGTCGTTACCTCGACCGGGTCAGTCGTTGCGACGGCTTCGGCGATCGTGCCCGTCTCCTCGCCGCCTTTGTCCGCGCAGGCGGCGAATACCGCGACCGTGAATATCGCGGCAAGGATAAGAGAGACAATTTTTGTCAGTTTTTTCATAGCGGTCTCCTGATAAGAATGATTGTCTTTGTATTGTTTCCCGGTAAGCGGGTGTGCTTCAGTAATTGTCGACGGCGTCGATCTCGTCGCGGAGGCGCCTCGCGGCGGCCCCGGCTCTCGAGTAGTACTGCTCGGGAGTGTAATTTTCGTAAATGAACATCGAGTTTCTCCGGAGAAGCTCGAGCATAACGGTCCCGGTGTACCCCGATTCGGATATCATTTTCGCGACGTAGCCGAAATCAATCCTGCCGTCGTAGGGAATCATATGCTTGTCGCCGTTGAATTCGCACATATTGTCGTGGATGTGAAGCGCCGACAGCTTGTCGCCGAAAATCGGCATATAGTGGCGGCCCGGAGTGAAGCAGAATTCGTGTCCGCAGTCCCAGCAGAAGCGGGCGGCGTCGAACTGCTCGAAGGCGAAAGCGAGGTTGGAGAGTTTTCGCTGGTTCTCGTAGCAGACCGCGACTCCGTATTTCGCCGCCTCGTCCATCAGCTTTGCGAAGCGGTCCGCGCCGAAATCATGGACGTGCGGCGCTATGGTTCCCGACGATAGGTGGACGACGAGCGCGGGAACGTCGTACTTCGCGCAGATGCGCACGCCCTCGATCAGGCGGGCGAGCATTATGTCGCCTTTTTCGCCTGCTTTCCAGATCGTGTTGATCCCGTCGAAGGGCGCGTGAAGGTTCTCGCAGACG
>JAGDAM010000019.1 GCA_017959485.1 Clostridia bacterium | reverse complement strand
TAATTAATACAATTAATGGAGACAGAAACGAATCTGGTGTTAGAAAACGCATCGATTTAAGTGCATTGGATAATGACCGTCGATCATCTTCATTCCGAGCAGCTCGACCGGCGACCGGTCGTCGGTCAGAATAAGACTCTTCCCGCTCGCCGCGCTCGGCCGCAGACGCTCCGATACTCTCGACAAAAGCGATTTCAGCTCCGAAGCGGGTTCCGCCTTCGCGAGCGTTTCGGCAGGGTACGCGTCGGCGGACGCAAACAGTTCGCGCCCTGAATAGCTCTGAACGTCAAGTTCCGCGGCGTATGGAAATACGCTGAGTATGGTATCGGTCAGATACCGGTTGATGGCTCCCTCTCCGTCCGAATGCATATTCATATTCACGACCATAACTCCTCCCGGGGCGAGCCGATCCCTCACCAGCGTGAAGAACTCGACGGTGCTCATATGGAAGGGGATGGTTATATCCTGATATGCGTCGACCATAATGACGTCGTATTTCTTATCGGTCGCCGAAAGGAAGGCGCGTCCGTCGTACTCGTACACGCGCACACTGTCGGGCATCTCGAATATTTCCTCGGCCAGACGCGTGATCTTGCCGTCAATCTCGACGCCCTCGACGGTGCATCCCGGGAAATACTTCACACATTCGGACGCGTAGGTGCCGGTCCCGTTGCCGAGGATGAGGATATTCATATCCTCGCTGCTCTTTCCGGAATAAGCGGCCGCCATTGCCGGCGCCGCGAGATCGTAATCGTAATACATTCCGGTGAGCGACGAGCTTTTGACCTTTATCGACTGAACTCCGAAAAGCACGTTCGTCGACAGTATGATGTTCCGGTCGTCCTCTTTCACCTGAAGATAGTTGTATACCGATTCTCCCTCGTAGCGAAGGTCGCCGGTCCAGAACGCGAACGACGCCGTAAAGCCCAGCACCGAAGAAATAATGAATATTACGACCGTAACGATCAGCGTCGGAGTTATCTTTTTCGCGCTGATAAAGTATATGACCGCGAGTATCATCAGTATCGACGAAAAGATGATGAACGTCGCGGCCGTACCGACCGCGGGGATGGTAACGAAGGTCGGAAGAAAAGTCCCGATTATGCTCCCGACGGTGTTGAAGGCGCCGAGCCGACCGACGATCTCACCGCTCTTCTCGGTGCTCTCCACAATATACCGGACAAGCGACGGCGTGACCGTTCCGAGCAGAAAGAGGGGGAAGACGAACACCGTCATACACGACGCGAACGCCGCGGCGACGAGAAATCCGTTGTTCACCGAAAGAATGAGAAGTCCGGATATACCGATCACCGCATATCTTCCGAAAAAGGGTATCGCGGCTATCCACGCGCCGGCGATCAGCATGCGGCGGTAGAGTATCGCGGGATCGGGATTTCTGTCGGCGGTCTTCCCGCCCCAGACGTTGCCGAGCGCCATGGCGATCATGACGGTGCCGATGATAATGGTATATACTATCTGCGACGAGCTGAAATAAGGCGCCATGAATCTCGACGCCGCGAGCTCGACCGCCATGACCGACATTCCCGCAAAGAACTCGGTTAGGTAGAGATAAACTTTGTTTTTCAGAATGCCGTTCAATCCTAAGACCTCTTATGCAGTTATTTCTTCCCGAACAGTCCGAGGATTCCGCCGAGTACTCCCTTGCCTTCCGACGCCGAAGCGGACGCGCTTCCCTGCGAGGAACCGGTTTTCAGAAGGGTCGAGACTATCGACGGTACGTCGGTGTTCTCAAGCAGAGCGCCGAGAAGTTGCTTCCCCGCCGCACCGTCGGTTTTCCCGCCGGTCTCTTTGCCGAGCAGACTCATCAGCAGTCTCGCCGCGCCGGACAGGACGTTGTTCGACGTGACCTGCGAGACTCCGGACGCCTTCGCCGACGACTTTACGAGCGAGCTTTTGGACGAGCCCAGAAGGTGCGACAGAATCTTGCCGCCGTCGGTCAGATCCGACGCGGAAAGAGACGACGTGCTGTCCGACGAGTGCCCCGCGACCGCGGAGAGAAAGCCGGCTGCGAGTGAATCCGACCCCGCCTGCTTTTTAACTCCGTCAATCAGAGACGGCATGGCGCTCTCCAGGACTTTTTTGGTTTTATCCGCGGTGGTCCCGCTCGCTTTGCTTATTGTGCTTACGCTGCTGTCGGAAAGCAGACTTCCGACTATTGATCCGATATTCACTGTACCGCTCCTTTTAAGCTTATATTATAATATCGCAACTATTATAATTCATTTGCGCCTCCGTGTCAACTGTCATATTGCTTCTTCTCCCCCTCTTCTTTCCCCCTTTTTAGGTAATTTCCAAATTAATGTAGATTTTTTAGGTAAAATATGATATAATTTTACGGTGAATGCGTATGCTGCGCGAGCCGCGGCACGCTTCGTCATAACTTGGATATTATTATTATTTTTACGGAGGAATCCAAAGTGGCAAAGAAGAAATATTGCTACATGTTCACCGAGGGCAACGCGGGTATGCGCGAGCTTCTCGGCGGAAAAGGCGCCAACCTCGCGGAGATGACCAACATCGGTCTTCCCGTTCCCCAGGGCTTCACCATCACGACAGAGGCCTGCACTCAGTACTACGAAGACGGCAGAAAGATCAACGACGAGATAATGGCGGAGATCTGGAAGAGCGTCGCCCAGATGGAAAAGATCAACGGCAAGAAGTTCGGCGACAAGAAGAACCCGCTTCTCGTTTCGGTCAGATCCGGCGCCCGCGCTTCGATGCCCGGCATGATGGACACCATCCTCAACCTGGGTCTTAACGACGACGTCGTCGCCGCAATGATCGCCGGCAACCCCGACCCCAAGTTTGAGAGATTCGTATACGACTCCTACAGAAGATTCATCCAGATGTTCTCCGACGTCGTCATGGAGGTCGGCAAAAAGTATTTCGAGCAGCTGATCGACGCGATGAAGGCGAGAAAGGGCGTCACCTACGACACCGAGCTCAC
>JAGDAM010000223.1 GCA_017959485.1 Clostridia bacterium | reverse complement strand
GGGCCGTGTCGGCGCCGGCTCCTCCTCCGGCAAGCAGATTGGGGACGTAAACCGCCGAGACACGGTGAGCGGGATCCACGAACAAGTGGGTTCCGTATGCTCCCGACCAGCCGTAGCTGCCCGGAAAGAGCGGCTGAGCCGCGGTCTGTCTGAGAGTAACTCTCATCGCGAGGCCCCAGGTTTCGGCACAGTCTGTCGGTATTTCAAAGGGCAGCGAAGGTGTGGACATAAGTTTCACCGATTCGGCGGACAGGACTCTGACTCCGTCCGTCTCGCCCTCGCGGCAGAGCATAGCGGCGAATTTCATATAATCGTCCAGCGTTCCCGCCAGTCCGGCGCCCCCCGAGTGATAGGTGGAGGGTATCGCTCCGAAGATACGCTTTCCCGTATCGATCCGGATGAGTTTCCCGTCGCGGGCGTCGTACAGCTTCATCATTCTCGAGCGCTGTTCTGCGCCGGGCGTGAATACGGTGTCGAAGCATCCGAGCGGATACAAAAGTTTTTCCGTCACAAAGCTTTCAAAATCGGTTCCTGAGAGCAGCTCGACAAGGTATGCGGCAAGGTCGAACGCCTGAGTCCAGGAATTGGCGGCCTCTGTCCGCGGCTCGAAGTCGAGCGGCTGGAAGGCAAAGACCGGCACCGACGAAGCGAGCGTCGCTCCTTCACGCAGCCGGTACGCGTTCCAGGCCGCGTCTCCGGCGGGGCCCGATCCGAGTCCCGACGTGTGGTTCAGCAGGTCGCGGACGGTTATTTTGTTTTTTGCGGGGCGGATCCCGGTGACCCGCCCTTTTTCGTCGGTTATCGCGACGTTCGGGTTTGCGAATTCCGGAATGAACCTGCTTACCGGATCCGAAAGCGACAGGGCGCCGCGTTCGGCCATCATCAGCACGGCGGCGCAGGTTACGGGTTTTGTCATCGAGGCAAGCCGCACCACGGTATCGGTTCGGAAAGGAACGCGGTTTTCGACGTCGGCGCAGCCGAGAGCGTTTTCAAACACCGTTCTCCCTTCGACCGCGACCGCGTACGCCGCTCCGGCGAGTTTCGCCTCCCCGATCCTTCTTTCGGTTATCCGGTCGATTTCTTTCAGTTTTGAGAGATACATGCTTTGTGAAAAGGGGCTGAAAAAGTCAACTTTTTTACAGCCCCTTTGGTGTTTTTATTATTTCGGCAGCTTGGCCAGCAGATAGCGGCCCTTTTCGACCATAAACCTGCACGCGGCGGGGATAAAGTCGTTTTCGAAGTTGCGGAGGAATCCGTCGGCTTCGTAGGTGAAGACGCCCGTGTAGTCGATGTCTCCCAGCGCCTGCATTATCGCGGTCCAGTTCATCTTTCCGAGACCGGGCAGGACGTGGTCGTCGGCGGTGTATCCGTTGTCGTGTACGTGGAGCGCCTTCAGACGGTCGTGTCCCAGGACGCGTATGGCGTCCTCGGCTTCCTCGCCGATTAAGCTCACGTGCCCGAGGTCGAGGCAGCCGACGATATGCTCGTCGCCGATCTCATCGAGCATCGAGGCGAACTCTTCTGCGCGCGCCGCGACGTCGAGGGAGATGCACTTGCGCTTGACTTCCTTCTGCCACATGTTCTCGAGCGCCACGTTGATGCCGAGGTCGCGGCAGACTGGGATGAAGGAGCGGTAGTAATCGATGTTGATCCGTCTGGCTTCGGCTTCAAATCCCTTGTAGGGGAACCAGTGCAGCGGATGTACGATGACGTTCTTCACGCCCATGATCGCCGAAATCTCGAGCGCGCGCTGAACGCGCGGTCCGGCGACGTTCTCGCGGACGGAGGCGTCGGCCCAGGCGAAAGAGAAGGGAGCGTGCGACTGGTCGAAGACGATTCCGTTCGCGTCCGCGAAGGCGCGGCGCGCTTCGGTGATTTCTCTCCAGCCGTCGGAATTGTATACCGACGCGTCGGACGACATCTCGAAGAGCGAAAGGTCGAGGCAGTCGTAGCCGGCATCGCGGAGTTTGACGATACCGTCCTCGAAGCCGAACCGGCTGACAAGGGCGCTTGTCTGAGTTGAAAGCAGCATTTCGGTTATTAACCTCCGGTGGATTTTTCGCTTTCTCCCCGCGGCCCTGAAGCGGACCGCGAGGAGAGTGCGATTTTACAGACTGTTGTCGAAATAATGAAGTTTGAGCCGTACCAGCGGATTGACGTGCCGTTTGTATTCAAAGGCGTGCAGACGCCGGTAAAGGGTCAGGATGAGCGGCAGGTCGCGCTTCTCGCATCCGAATCCGAACTCCTCGGCGGCGACCGCGGAGAACGCGCGGCGGACGTCGGGACGGGAGAGAGGCGGGAGACTCGCGAGTTTCGGGTCTTTTACCCCCGCCATAAGCGCGGGAGCGGCCGAATCCGAAAGACGTTTGCAGAACTCGTCGGTGAATTCGCCGTTCTTGGGGTAGAGCCGGCACACCCTGAGGAGGAGGAAGATCAGATCGGACAGCGCGCGAACGTCTTTCCGGTCGGCTTCGGGAGCGTCCTTCTTCGACGCAGCTTCAAGACGGGCCATGAGTTCCTCGCGGCGTTTGTCCGCTTTGCGGGCGCGGATCGCGATAAGGAAGACCGCGAGTGCGATCAGCGCGGCGACGGCGAGAGAGACGAGAGTTACGGTGACAATCTTTTTGACGAGCAGGCGGAGTTCCTCTTTGCGGCGCTCCTCCTCAAGTCGGGCCAGATCTTCGGGTGTAAGTCCGGGATCGTCGGGCTCGTCGGGTTCGTCGTCTCCGCCGATCGGCGTCGGACGGATCGTGGATCCGCTCCCCGAGTTGCGGGACTCGTACATGCCGTCGTAGTAGGGAGGCGTGGCTTCGTAGGGAATCCAGCCGATTCCGTCGAACCAGACCTCGACCCAGGCGTGGGCGTTTCGGTCGCGAACCGTTGCCGTGTAGGTTCCGGCGGAGTTGCTGTTGGACGGCACGAGCGACTGCGCGATGTATCCGTCGACGTATCTCGCGGGTATCCCGGCTTCGCGAAGAAGCAGCGTCAGCGTAGTCGCGAACTGCACGCAGTAGCCCTGGCGGTTGCCGTCAAGGAATTTTTCGATTCCGGTGAGGGTTTCGTCCGACGTCTGCTCGGGGGTCAGCGTGTAGGTGAATTTTTCTTCGTCGGCCAGATAGTTGACTATCTCCATCACCAGTTCGTGGCGCTGGCGGTAGACGTCGCGGTTCAGGACGGATGAAGTAAGACGGTATTTGTATGACCCGTCTTTCTCCGTCTGCCTCTTGTACTCGTTTCTTTCGGCGGCGAGACTGAAGTCTGCAGGCACGGTTATCTGGCGGGTGAGCGTGAAGGTCTGCCCCGCCTCCTCGTCATACTCCTCGTACTCCT
>JAGDAM010000222.1 GCA_017959485.1 Clostridia bacterium | reverse complement strand
CCCTCGCGGAGGGCGTCGAGACGCGGGAAGAGATGGATACCGTTGTAAGGCTCGGCGTGGATCTGATCCAGGGCTTCTATACCGCGAGACCGAGCGAAGTCTTCCTTGAGGAGATTCCGCGTGAGATCCGTGATGAGATTGTATCCTTCAACCTGCAGACGACCGGCAGCCGTACGAAGAAGACGTACCTTGTCGACCGCGAGCAGGAGATCATGCTGATGCCGCTTGTTACGACCGATCATTATACCGAGATTGTGGTGAACCGGCGTGAACTGAGTATTGTCGGAAATCCGAGAATCACCGTTGACGTGCTGATCCGTATCCCGGACAATACGACGACTACGATACACCTTCGCAGAGTGAACCTGGATTCGTACCAGCGACACCCCTGCATTGAAATCGGAAACAACTGTGATGTGACGCTTGTCATCGAAGGAACGACCGTGCTGAACCGTAAGGGGATCCGCGTGCCGGAGAGCTCGCGGCTTACCGTGACCGGAGACGGCAAGCTGACCGTTTTCGGAACTGGCGACAGAGCGTACGGAATCGGCGGCGACACGACGCAGACGATCGGCCGCATCCTGATCGATATGGGCGGCGAGATCACGCTCAAGCTCGACGGCAAGGAGTGTGTCGGAATCGGCGGCGGTTACTCGAACCGTAAGGCCGGCATTACCATCGCGCGATGCAAGAATCTCTATGAGACGATCAGCGGCGAGAGAGCTGTCGGAATCGGAATCTGCAACAACGTCTCTCCGGTCATCATATCCGAGACCCGTATCAAAGCGGAGATCAACGCGGACCGTGCCGCGGCAATCGGTTCGTACACATCGGACTGCGAACTGACGCTCCGGAACGTGAAGCTGAATCTGACCGCCTCGGGCGACAGTCAGGTGGCGATCGGAACACTCGGAAACAAGAGCGTGAAGATGACGGCCAACCACCTCGAGATGCAGGCGGTTCTCAAAGCAAAGACCTGTGTCGGCCTCGGATGCCGGGACGGCTCCGCGGAGATCCGTGTCAGCGCGTCCGATATCGTCATGCGTTTCGAAGGCGCGGAGACGATCGGTATCGGAAGCAAGACGAAGCGCGGACGCGGCCAGTTTGAGAACACTTCGTTCAGCCTTGTATTGAGTTCCGCGGACAGCGCGCGCTTCAGTTATGAGCCGGAGGATATCAGCTTTCTGATGTGCAGGGAAGTGTGACCTTCGGGGCATTTTCCGCGAAAGAAAACGGCGTCATAAAAGCCGTGTCAGAACATCGGATTTTTTGTGAATCTTTTATGTAATGGATTGTAAAAAACCTCCCCGGGTGGTATACTTGGGGAGGTTTTTAAGTTAGGGGGAAAGGTGAAGAAACGACGGGTTTATGCCGGCCGCTTTACCATATAGAATAATGAAAAAGATTATACTGCTGTTAGGCTTACTATGTGTATTTTGCGTCCTTTTGACCGCATGCGGCGAGGACGAGGAGGACGATTACGAATGGATCGATCATCTGCAGACGACGACCAAGGCACCGACGCTGACGCCGACGACGGCACTCAGCCCGACGCCGACCGAGGTGCCCCGCAAGCCGTATATCCTTTGTCTCGATCCGGGACACGGCGGACGCTGGACGGGCGCCATCTATTACGGCGTTGAGGAACGCACGGTTGTGCTGCAGCTCGCAAAGGAGATACGCGCATATCTGAATGAGCACTATCCGGATATCGAGGTGTATCTGACGAGAGAGACCAATGAGTGCTTCTCGGATGACATCGGAACGGACCTCAGAAAGCGCGTGGAATATGGCAAAGAGATGGGCGCCCAGATTCTTGTGAGCCTGCACCTGAACGCATCCGACGCGCACAATCTGCGCGGTACGATGGTATGCATTTCGAAGCAGCCCAACATTAACGGCATTTCCAAGGAACTGGCGAATACGCTGATGGATGCGACCGAGGCTCTCGGACTCCGCAGACGCGGATATGAAACCCGGAACAGCGGTGATACGTTTGACGAGAACGGTGTGCCGGTGGACTATTACGCGATCTGCCGTCACGGCGCGTCTCTCGGCATCCCGGCGGTTATCTTAGAGTCCTGCTTCATGGATAACGAGAAGGATTTCGCGTTCGTAAAGGACGGCGCCGCGATCAAAAAGCTTGCGGCTGCCGAAGCGGAAGCCATGGCGAAGTTTCTGATCTCGCATTATTCGAAATAGAAGATAATGAAAGCCCCTTCGGACACTGTCCGGAGGGGCTCGTTTTATGCTTTGTGTGTCGTTTTATGGCTTGCGTGTTGTTGCGTGCCGTCGGCCCTTATTCCCAGCCGCCGTCAAATCCGATGACCTGTCCGGTCAGATAGGAGGGGGCTTTTAAAAGAAGGGAGACCATTTCGGCGACTTCGGCCGGATCGGTCATACGGCAGGCGGGGATCTCATCAATCACGGCAGCCAGTTCCTCTTCGGAAAGCGTACTGTTCATCGGTGTGTCCACAAGTCCCGGCGCAAGCGCGTTGACGGCAACGCCGTTCGGCGCAAGTTCCTTCGCCAGCGCTTTCGTGAAGGAATTCATGCCGCCTTTCGTGGCGGAGTAGGCAACTTCGCAGGAAGCGCCCCGGCCGCCCCAGACGGAGGAGACGAGAAGAATGCGTCCGTCCTGCTTTTTGATCATGTGCGGCGCGATCTCTTTACAGAGGAGGAATGCCGAAGTCAGGTTTACGCTGAACAGGCGGTTCCAGTCCGTCAGCGAGAGATCGGTCATCAGTCCGATCGAAGCAACGCCGGCCGCGTGCACGAGCCCGTCGATATTGCCGAACTCCGCGAGCGATTCCTGAATCGAATCGCGGACGAACTTCTCATCGGAGAGATCTCCGAGAAAGGTTTTGCAGGGGACGGACTTCGCAACCTCGTCCTCAAGTTCGCGAAGCGCCGCTTCATTGCGGTTTCCGAAGAGAATGAGGCGGCAGCCCTCCGAGGCGAGCTTTTTTGCGATACCGGAGCCGATTCCACCGCTGGCTCCCGTGATTACATAGGTTTTCATAACGGTTTCTCCGTGATATTTCATTCGTATTTGCCGGAAAATGAGTACATTCCGCTGCTTCTCGGCCGAAAGTACCCGCTTCAGTGTAGCAAAATGCCACAAAAAAAGCAATTCCTCTCCGAGTTTTATCAATAATAGACAGTTTTCACGGTGAAAAATTGGGAAAAACTTCCAACAATATACGCCCCTTTGCAAAAGTTG
>JAGDAM010000221.1 GCA_017959485.1 Clostridia bacterium | reverse complement strand
GTTTTTGCCCATAATTCCATAAATGTTATCGTTGATAAAAGTTTAGACAGAATAACAATCCGGAGCCGGTAAACCGATTGATCCGTTTTCCTGTTCATAAAATCCACCGCTTGAATTCAAAACGAACAGCATTGCCAGAATAATAGAGAGAAATGATTTCATGGGCGCTCCTTTTGATAAAAATATATAAAACAGTTTGGGGTTTTAGCGCGGAATCCGAAGCAATACAGCGGGGTTCGAACCACGCGAATTATGCGGTATTGCCTTCAGTTTCCTGTATACGTATCAGCGACTTCCCCGTCCTCTTTTTTCTTTTTGGGGAACGGGATCACCGTCCCGATCGCTCCGGTCGGGCAGGCCTTCAGGCACTCGCCGCAGCGGATGCAGTCGACGCTGTTCACCCTCTCGGGAAGCGGGATCGACAGCTCGCAGGCTTCGCGGCAGGCGCCGCAGGAAACGCATTTTTCCTCATCAAAGACGTATCTGTACAGCGCGAAGCGGTTGAAAAGCCCGTAAAGAGCCCCGAGCGGACAGAAATAGCGGCAGAACGGCCGGAAGATTATGACCGAAAGAACGACGACGAATATAAGTATCGCCAGTTTAACGTAAAAGAGTATACCGACCGAATCGCGAAGCGCGCCGCTCGACAGCAGGAGCGGAATGCCCGCTTCAAGAGTGCCGGCGGGGCAGAAATATTTGCAGAACCACGGGTCACCGATGCCGAAGCTGTCGGCGACGGCTGCCGGAAGGATGATTACCAGAACGGCAAGTATGACAAAGCGGGAGAAGCGAAGATATTTTTCTCCCGGCAGGATTTTCCTTTTTTTGAAGATCGGCAGTCGGAACAAAAGATCCTGAACAAGGCCGAACGGACAGAGAAAGCCGCACACCGCCCTCCCGAGCAAGCTTCCGGTGACCGTCAGGAGCCCGAAAACGTACAGCGCGACGTGATACTGCCTTGAGTTCAGCGTCGCCTGTAAAGACCCCACCGGGCAGGAAAACAGAGCGCCGGGGCAGGAGTAGCAGTTGAGCCCGGGGGAGCAGATGACCTTCGTCGGTCCCTGCCAGATTTTTCCTTTGGCAAATCCCGAAAGATAACCGTTGGAAAGCGCCGAAAAGCAGATCTGTATCCAGAGACGAAACCCCCGGCGTTTAGTTTTTTTCACCGTCTTTTTCACGTCAGCCGAGCCCCATGCATTCGGTGCAGATTCTGATTGCCTTTTCGAGCACCGTTCGCGCCTCGCCCCGCAGTACGCCGGCTATTATCAGAAGGGCTCCCGCCGCGGCGACCGCCATCGCAACGGCGGTCTTTTGCTTTTCGGTCGGTCTTTTCATTTCAGCGACGCGAGAATCGATTCGATCAGCTCGGTCCACTCCGCCTCGGTGCGTGACCCCACAATCGGCTCGGCGACCTGGTATCCCTCTCCGTCAAGGAAAAAAGTGGTCGGCACGTATTGAACGCGGCACACCGACGACATATCCGCCGACGGTATAATATGCAGGTAGGAAGCGCCGGTTTGAGAGACGATATCCCGCGCCTCGGCAACCATTCCGTCCAACTTGCGGTAGTCTCCGTCTACGACGTCCACGATGACTCCGACGATTCCGACGCCGCGGTCCGCAAACGCCTTACTTATCTTGCCGAGTTCGGGCATCTCGCGGATACAGGGGCCGCAGAAAGTCGCCCAGACGTTGACTACGTTTAGCTTGTTTCCCCCGAAAACGCCCTGATCGACGGCGTTCCCGTCAAGATCGAGAGCGGAAAAGGAGACGAGAACGGCTTCGCCCTTCGGGGCCTCCGTGGCGCTGTCTGTCCGAACGGCATCAGTCTCCGTGTATCCGGTCTGCTCACCGTCAGCGGTCGAGGATTCGGTCTCCGCGACTTTGGTTACCGATGCGTCGGTCGCCGCGGGTTCGGCCTGCCCGTCGCCGGTCCGTGCTTCTTCCGTCCGCGAGTCTGCGGCCGGCCCGCCGGCCGGACTGTCCGCGCACGCGGCGAGACAGACTGAAAGCGCCAGGAAAAGAGCAAAAAACGTAAAAAACTTTTTCATAACGTAATTATCCTTATAAACAAACCCGCCTCACTTCGCCGCAGGAATCGCGGTATAGAGGTGCATGATATTGAGATCCTGCTCCATATCGAGGCCGTGCGAGCCCGATCCGCCGTCGATCTCGTGGCAGCCGTGGTCCATCGCAAAACCGACAAGCGAATCGTGCGCCGACCAGTACCGTTTGACGAGCGTGAACAGGGTGGCGAAGGAGTAGGCGTTGCTTCTCAGTTCGGAGAGCGCCTCGGGGCTCTCGGGACCGAACTTGTGCATCCAGTGGTCGTAATTGCCGTTGTAAACGGCGATAAAGTCGTGTTTGTCGGAAGCGATCAGTTCCACCGCCTTTGCGTTTATCTCTCCGACAGTCGGATAATAGAAGTAATCGATATCCCGCTCAAGGAATATCTTCCCCATGCTGCACTTGGGATCGGCGACGATCGCCGCCTTCTTCCCCGCTCTGACGAGCGAATCCCACAGAGTGTCGATTTTGATAACCGGCTTTTCGTATTTGCGGATTCCGTGCACCTCGGGCTGCGCTCCGGTATACATCGTTCCGAAGCAGACGGGAGTCACTGAGGGCATGACCGTCCTCATAGGCAGTTCAAGTTCGCCGAGCGACGCGACCTCCGACACGAAAAACGGATACTTGCGATAGATCCACTGAGCAACGGCGTCGGGATTGTACATCAGTATCCTGTCGGCGTGTCTGCCGCCGAACGCCCGGTCCAAATAATCCGTCAGTGTTTTGTTTGCCGGAGCGGCAAACGCGGGCGGCTCGATGCCGGCGGCATAGGCAAGCGCCGCGGCGAGCGTGTCGAGAGAATCGTTATTGTACATATCGGACGCTCCTTTCAGGATCCTGCGTTTTGAAATACCGCGGTTCGCTTCGCGGACCGGCCGTATTGCCTTATCATTCTATCATATTTCGGTCCCGGATGCAACATTTTCCGGTCAATAAAAAGAGGTTTGGAAAAAACGCTTCCTAAACCGCTTGAAAATACAGTGAATATAACGTATAATTATTATGGCAATACCGCACAATTCGACGCACGGATCTTGCCGGCCATTTTGACGCCTGTTTTGACGTCAAAATCTTGAAAAACTGCCTGTTTTCCTGCGATTTTTCAGTCAAAACAGGTGCCAAAATTACTCGACAATCTCCGCACGCGAATTGTGCGGTATTGCCATTATATATCTTTGCATATCTTTAAAGGAGATTTAATATGCCGTACGTAAACGCATCGGTGACCGAAAAGGTCAGCCCCGAAAAAGAAAAGGAACTCGGCCGGCTGCTCGGCGAAGCCATAGAGATATTCCACGGAAAGTCGGAAAAATGGCTGATGATAAAGATCGACGACTGCGCCAGAATCACGTTTGCCGGAGACTCGGAAAAACCGGCGGCGATGATCGAGGTCATGATCTTCGGCTCGGCTAAGGACGCCGAGTACGACCGTATGACGGCGCGCCTCTGCGACGTCTTCGGCTCCTCGCTCGGGATACCCCGCGACCGGATATACGTTAAGTACGGGGAATGCGACCGCTGGGGCTGGAACGGTATGAATTTCTGAGCGACAGGCACGAAATAGAGTTATGCTGAACGTAATGATCGCTCAGTCCGGCGGCCCTACGTGCGCCATAAACGCAAGTCTGGCCGGAATAACCGCCGGATGTCTCGCGTCTCCCGAAATCGGGCGGATTCTCGGAGCCGTCAACGGCATCGAGGGCGTTTTTTGCGAAAAAACCGTGGATCTCGGCGCCTTCTTTGCGGACAACACCGACGAGAAGTTGCGCCGGCTTTCGCTGACGCCGTCGTCCGCGCTCGGCTCATGCAGGATCAAACTGCCCGATCCCGACTCCGAGAGAGCCGCCGAAAGCTACGACAGAATCTTCTGTACCTTTGAAAAATACTCGGTAGGCGTCTTCTTTTATATCGGCGGAAACGATTCGATGGACACGGTAGCGAAGCTTTCGAGAGCCGCGGGCAGCTATCCCGGCGCGCCGAGATTTATCGGAGTCCCGAAAACCATCGACAACGACGTAGTGCTGACCGACCACACTCCCGGCTTCGGAAGCGCAGCGAAATATATCGCCGCTACCGTCCAGGACGTTGTCACCGACTGCTCGGTATACACCGCGAAATCGCTCACGATAATCGAAATCATGGGGCGCGATTCGGGCTGGCTTGCCGCCGCCGCGGGCATTCCCTCGCTCGCGGACCGCGGGCCGGATCTGATTTATCTGCCTGAAGTTCCCTTCGACGTCGACCGCTTTATCGAAGATATAGAGCTGGCTCACCGCACGCGTCCGAACGTTGTCGTCTGCGTCTCGGAAGGGATAAGAAACAGTTCCGGCGGTTACGTCGGCGAAAGCAGCATGTCGGGAAGCGCCGACGTCTTCGGAAACAGGTACCTCGCGGGCGCCGCGAGATATCTTGAAGCGGTCGCGAGAGAACGTATCGGCTGCAAAGTGCGCGCCTTCGATCTGAACGTTCCGCAAAGATGCGTATCCTTTATGCTTTCGGCCGCCGACATCTCCGAATCGGTAGGATGCGGGAGGTTCGCTGTAAAGGCGGCGCTGCAGGGAGACGACGGAGTTATGGTCTCTCTCGTGCGCCGGGACAATCCCTACCGGATCAGCTACTCGACGGTACCGGCCCTTGACGTCGCGAACAGGGTAAAAACGGTTCCGCGGGAATTTATCAACGAAGCCGGAAACGGACTGACCCGGGAGTGTTTCGATTACCTTTTGCCGCTCATCCGCGGCGAAGTCGCGCTCGAATACGAAAACGGTATCCCGAAGCACCTTGATACCGGATGGACGAAGGCCTTCGCGCCTCACGGCTCCCGGCAGTGAAACCGTACGGCCTCGCCTGACGGTGAAAGATACGTAAACATCAATAATTATTAATGATTACGTCGCAGAAGCAGCCGTAGGCAGTCCGCAGTTTACCGTCACGATACTCAAATCATATATCATCTTTTCGCAGCCGTTATAACAGAATGAGGAACCCGCCCAAAACGGATTCCTCATTCTTTTTTTAACCGTTCACGCAGGCGTCGGCCTCTTCCCGCGAGGCACGCCGCCGTAACGGCGCCAGGCCGCCAAGTTCCGCGCGGGACGAGAGCGCTGCTCAGTGATCTATGGCTCTGATCGCGTCAACAGTCCTGTCGATCTTTTTCTGCCCGGTGGAAAAAGTGGATTTCACGAGCGAAGAGAGCGGCTTTCCTTCCGAGATAGCGTTGGTAACGGGAGTACGCAGAGACCAGACGCTGAGATAGACGTCGGCCAGGTCGATCATATAGTCGTCACGGATGATATCGAGCATATCGCCCATGCGAACGTCCTTTGAAAACCTCGTCTTCATGCAGAGATCGTAGAAGGACGGGGTCACCGCGTTGACCGATTCGACCGCCATGGCCTCACAGATGAATCCCGCGGCTTCAAGTCTCGCCGAATCGACGTTGAACGGGAAGCAAATCGCGTTCGGACAGTAGGAATCGCTGTAGCAGTGGTATTTCTCCTGATCCGCGTTGTATCTCGGATACGGAACGATTCCGAAATCGATATCGTACGACTGAAGATTACGCTCGCGGGCAATTGTCACGAGGGCAAACAGGATATTGCCTCCGGCGAAGGGAACGTATACGCTGGAACCGGTCTGGACCGAGGCGTTTCCGGCGATCTTCGAGGTCAGGAGGTCAACCACGTCGATCGGCCGCGACTCGGTAATCGAGATGTAAGGCAGGTCGTCGGCGTTCTTCCCGACGATCTTCTCGCCGGTACCCATCAGAAGCTGGTATCCCAGCGTACCCTCTGCCAGAAGGCCGATCGAATCGGTTCCGAGCTCGATCTTTCCGTCCTCCCCGACGTCGACGTAAGCCAGATTGACCAGCCGGAAGAGTTCTTCGAGCGTCCAGCCGTTGTCGTCGACCAGTTGATAGAGGTCAAGATTTCCTTCAAGCGAATTCAGCATCGTCTTGTTGAAAAAGACGGCGCGTATGCTGATGTCGTCAATGGTCGTGATTTCGCCGGTGGCGTAGTATTTTTTCCCGGCGATCGTCATCTGCTTTGTCAGGAAAGGACTCCACCGGGATTCGTCAAGCGACAGATGCGGAACCGATCCGAGCTCGATCAGACATCCGTCGGTCGCGAGAGAGGCCGCGTCGCGTATGCTGACGTAAAGGACGTCGAAATCGGGATCCCCGGCGGTAATCTCCTTTTTGGCGGTAGTCGCGAAGGACTGTTCTCCGCTCTTTTTCTCTTCGAAAACGACGTTGTACTGTGACTGAAGTCTGTCGTTTCGGATGGCTATGGCGTCCTGAAGAATCTCGCCGTTAATTGTATCGTACAAAAGGTCGGAAGACCACTCTCCGTTGTAGGATCTGGAATAAAAGACTATCTTATCCTTTCCGAAATCGCGCTCGCCGAGCAGCCCCAGAGCGCTCAGTTCGGTACTGACCTCGGCTGTGACGTCCCCTGAAGACTGCGCCTGCACGTCGGAGGAGGGACTGTAGGCCTGCGTCACCGAGGCGGTTCCGGTATCCGGTTGTCCCGAGCCGCCGGCGCAGCCGGCCAGAAGAGGAAAAACAATCAGAAGCGCGAGCAGAATCGGGATGGCAACTTGCTTTCTCATTTTTTTATCTCCGTTTGTATTTTTATAAGCGCGTTAGATTTTTATACACGCGACGCACCCTGCGCCGAGACGGACTTCTCTTCCGCATATTTCGAAGGAGGCGTCCTCTTTTCCGCTGTTCCAGAGCGCGAACATTCGCCCGGTTCCGCCGGCGTTAAGATATTCGCAGTATCTGACTCCGGACGGAAGCGAAAGATCGGTGTCGCATACGAATTTGCCGTAATAGAAGAACTCGGCATACTCGCGTTTCAAATCAAGCAGCTTTTTCAGATGCTCGGCGTATTCCGGAAGACCGGCCACACTGATTTTGCGGCAGCGGTAGGGAGCGACGTCGAATCTGAAGCCGTATATGAAGGCGTGGTTGAGGTCGTCGCGGAAGCCGTCGCGTTCGTCGTGGATGAAGCGGTTGGTCATGATTATCTCGGGGAAGGTCCTGCGCCACATCTGCGGGAAGTGCGTCTTCGTGGGCGAGTTTTTCGTCGCGCGGTAGGCGTTCCCGAAATCGCATCCGTGCAGATAATCGACCTCGCAGCAGGTGCCGTCTCCGGTGCATTCGGTGCCGATCGCCCGGTCGGGTCCGAGCAGCGCACGGCAGGCGCGCAGATTCTCCCGTCTCCAGTGCATTTCGTCGTCCGGGCGGTATCCGTGCCTGTGGGCCGGATTGAAGCAGAGCTTGGAACGGCCGCCTATCTGATCGAAAAAGATCGAGTCGGGCCCGAACTCAAGTTTCTGCCTTCCGTTGCGCAGGAGCACCTCTCTCCAGATATCGGTCGCCTGACAGGCGTCGACGAAGGATTTGTATCCGTAATTGCGGAGCACCGTTCCGTTGTTTTCGAATTTGTAGTGATCTTCGTATTCGTTTCCGTCTATATCGATCCGCGCCGCCTCGCGGGCGTGATCGCGGTAAAAGGCGGATTTCTTGTCGATCAGAATCCCGTTGTTGTAAAGAATGACGTGCCCGCCCATTTCGCGAATCGTTTTTATGCTTTCCTTAAGCTTTTCGGCGCCTCCGAGTTCGTCGTCCGGCTCGTAACAGGGGTATCCGTTGTCGAAACGTCCCTTCCACCAGCCGAAAACGAGCAGTGTGTCGAGGCCTACCTCGTGCCCCTCCCTCCACAGACGCGGCAGGTCTTCGTATTTCCAGAAGATCTCTCCGAACTGATGACGCAGTATAAGGCGCTGCCAGCCGGTCATCTTTTTTACCCATTCGCGCGGCTCGACCGGCTTGAAATAGCTGCTTCTCGCAAACGCGCCGTAGATATCCGACCCGATTCTCCAGTCGCCCCGGGCCATCGTCACGACGACGGGAGCGCAGACAAGTTTTTCGCCGGGCCTTGCGAAAGGATACTGACAGACCGACGACGCGAGATATTTCTCCGACGAACCGCGGGGAGCGATCGAGTTGAGCAGGCAGCAGGC
>JAGDAM010000220.1 GCA_017959485.1 Clostridia bacterium | reverse complement strand
CGTTTCCCTTGTTGTCTGTTACAGTGAAATCATATACGCTCATTTTTCGAGCCTCCTTATCGCTCATCCGGCGCGCTCAATTATTGTTGAGATACTTTACCGCCTCCGTCGCGGCCATCGCGCCGTCCGCCGCGGCGGTCACAAGCTGACGCAGCGTCTTTGTGCGGTTGTCGCCCGCGACGAAATTAACGTCGCAGCTCGTATGGCAATCTTCGCCCGCTTGCACGTATCCGGCGTCATCCAGCCGGACGAGATCGGCGAAGTTCCGGTTCTCGGGAACACGTCCGACCGCGACAAACAGTCCGTTAAGTTCCACCGTTCTGACGGAACCGTCGATCTTGTTCGTGACCTCGACCGCACGGAGACGTTTATCGGAGATCAGTTTAGTAACGTTGGAATTGTATATGAATTCCACGTTGTCTCTTGCAGCAAGGCGGCTGACGTTCGCTTCTTCTCCGCGGAAGCTGTCTCTCCGGTGGATGAGATACACCTTTTCGGCAAGATCCGAAAGGTACAGAGCATCTTCCAGGGCGGTATTGCCTCCGCCCACTACCGCAACGACCTTTTTCCGGTAAAAGTTCCCGTCGCACGTCGCGCAGTACGATACGCCTTTGCCGACGAGCTTTTCTTCGTCTTCCAGACCGAGTTTGCGGCTTGCCGAACCGGTGGCGAGGATAACGGCTTTTGCTTCATAGCTGTTTTTTACCGTCACGACGGTTTTTTTGCCGTTCCCGTTTTCTATGCCGACCGCCTTTTCGAAAATGAATTCCGCGCCGAGCCCCTTTGCCTGTTCATACAGTTTTGCTGAAAAATCGTATCCGGAGATATGTGCCTCGGCGGGATAGTTTTCGATATCCGGAGTATTCAGGATCTGTCCGCCGTAGTTCACCGCCTCGAGGACCAGGACCGATCTTGCGGCGCGCCTCGCGTAAATGGCGGCGGTCATACCGGCGGGCCCCGCTCCGATGATTATGATATCGTACACCGTTCAATCCTCCATCAGCGCGGCTATGGAATCCTTGGGGATGAGCCCGATGCTCCTGTCGGTCTCCTTACCGTTCTTGAAAACTACCAGACACGGAATGGATGCGACTTCATATTCTTCGACAAGTTCATCCTCTTCGTCGATATCGACCGAGACGATCTTGTATTTGCCGTTGTTTTCCGCAAGCTCGTCAAGCATGGGTCTCATAGATCTGCAGGGGCCGCACCAGCCCGCGTTGAAATCGACGAGTACCGGGATTTCCGATCTAAGAACTTCTTCTTCAAAATTATTCTTTGTCACTTCAATAACTGCCATTGTTTCATTTCCTCCTTCGGTTGAAAAGATACGGTCAAATAAGCGCCGCTATCTCAGCGTCAAAATCCGCGGGATCGCTGGTAGGATCGTAACGCTTCACCACGCAGCCGCTGCGGTCCACAAGGAATTTCGTGAAATTCCACCTGATATCGGACGGCTTTTGGTACGTTTCGCTGATTTTTTCGATCTGCTTCATAATGATCTTGTTCTTCATGCCTTTGACTTCTTCATCCGGCGCCTGCGCCTTAAGGAAGGTGAAAAGCGGTTCCTCGTTTTCGCCGTTCACGTCGATCTTGGCGAGCTGATCGAACTGAGTCTTATACTTCGCCGTGCAGAATTCATGGATCTCGCCTTCGTCTCCCGGCGCCTGATGGCCGAACTGATTGCAGGGGAAATCGAGGATCTCAAGACCCCTGTCATGATACTTTTCATAAAGCGCTTCAAGCGCTTTATACTGCGGGGTAAAGCCGCATCCGGTGGCTGTGTTTACGATAAGCAGGACTTTCCCTTTGAGGTCCTCCAT
>JAGDAM010000018.1 GCA_017959485.1 Clostridia bacterium | reverse complement strand
ATTCAGATCGAGATCGCTCGACCGCGACACCGCGGTCTGCGTATTTCTGCCCGACGACGGACCCGACGACGATATCCCCGTCCTCTGGCTGCTTCACGGAATGCACGGAGCGTATGATTCCTGGTTCCGGAAGTCGAATATCGAAAGATACGCGCAAAGGAAACGGATAGCGGTTGTCACGCCCGAAGGAGAAAACAGTTTTTATCACGATATGAAATACGGAATGAAGTTCTTTTCCTTCGTTTCGGAAGAACTGCCCGCAATTATCCGCCGAACTTTCAGGATATCCGCGGAACGCGAGAAAAACTTCATCGCCGGCCTGTCGATGGGAGGATACGGAGCCCTCAGGACGGCGCTTCTGCGTCCCGATCTTTACGCCGGCTGCGCCTCGCTCTCGGGCTGCGTCGACATGGTTTCGCTGCTCGACGGCGTCGACGCCGACAGCGTCCACGCGCTTGCGATCTGGGGCGAGAATTTCAAAACGTCGGTGGCTGGTACCGATTCGGATCTTTTCTCGCTGATCAGAAACTTCCCCGCCGGGAAGGCCTTCCCGAGTATATATGCCTGCTGCGGCAGACAGGACTCGCTCTATTCCGAGCACGTCTCCTTCCGCGAACTGCTCGATGCGGTGTCAAAGGAACGCAAGATCGATTACCTGACCGAGGAATTTGACGGTATCCACGACTGGGTCTTCTGGAACAAATATATCGGAAGAGCGGTTGACCGGATCACGGGACCGTATCTTAAACACTAAAAAACGGCGCAAATCATGAAAAAACCCGAATACTCACTTACCGATTACGTAAAATGGACGTCAGGAGCGGGATTTGACCGGCTGCCCTTCTCCGAGCGCGACGCGCTCGTGCTCAGCGACGTTATCTATTTCAATATTTTCCGCGAGGGAAGCGAAGGAAAAACGCTTAGGGAGCTCATCGGGTCCGCGAACGTAGAAGACCCGTCGATAGTCATGCGGCTGGGCTACGGCCTTCCCGAACACGTTCCGTTTATAAAAGCCGTAGCCGCATCCCGCCGCTTCGGCGGATTCACCGTCGCCGCGAGGGAGGAATCATTCGATACCGAGAAGTCGGTACAGTTCTGCGCCGCCGCGCTGCGCCTGCCCGGATACGTCAATTTCATTGCTTTCCGGGGGACCGACGACAGTATCGCCGGCTGGAAGGAGGATTTTATGATATCCTTCACCAAGACCGAGGCACAGCGGATGGCTCTCGACTTTGCGGCGGCAAATCTGTCGGACACCGAATCGAATTATATTTCCGGACACTCGAAAGGCGGAAATCTCGCGCTCTACGCGGCGGCTCTGTTACCGCCGGAAAAGAAGGCGAAGGTCAAAAGGACATTCGTGCTCGACGGGCCGGGATTCTGCTCCGACGTGCTCGATCTGTCTCTCATCGAAAAAGCGGCTCCGGGGATCACCCGGATCATTCCCGAGTATTCGATAATCGGCAAGCTCTTTGAGCCGAATATACCGGATACAAGGATCGTCGCGTCGTCGGAAACCGGCCTGATGCAGCACGAACTGCTCTCCTGGGGCGTCACTCCCGAAGGTCTCGACGAAGTGCGGGCGAACGATCCGGGAAGCGCGGACGTCAGCGGAGTGATTAAGAGCTGGATAGAGGACGTCCCGACGGCCGACCGGGAAAAATTCATAGAAGAGTTTTTCGGAGCGCTTGAATCGGGCGGCTCGAAGACGATGAGCGAGGTTTCCGCCCGCGGCATCGACGGATTCGACGAGATCCTTTTCAAGATGATCGGCTCGTCGGAGGAAGCCAAAAAAACAGCCGCCGGGCTCCCCGGCAAGCTGCTTTTCGGCGATCTGTTCAAAATGATCCGTGAAAAAGGGATACTGACGGCGCTGCGCGAGAACGAACTGCTGATATCTCTTCTGCTGATAGCGGGCGGGATCCTTACCGCATGTATCTCGAGGATCATACTCGAAGCGCTCGCGGTTGCTCTGTTTGCCGGATTCAGCGCTCTGCAGATCTTTCTGACACTGAAACGCCTGCGCGCCTGCGGCTGGAAATTCGATCAGGTGCGTGACCGCATTTACATAAACATCATCATGCTGGTCATCGTCGTCTGCCTTATCTTCAAGGAAGGCGCGCTCTTCCTGACCGGAAGCGGGATCTTCTCCGCGCTGGCGCTGGTACTCGGATTCCAGTCGCTTATGAAGGTGAGCGACAAAGAGAAACCGCTCTCGCACCGTATCCTCTCGGGCTTCGAGACGGCCGCCGCCGCGATTTACGGCATTGCTTTCCTCGTCATCCCGCAGAACACCGTGTTCGCTTTCGCGCTCAGCGCGGGAATACTGCTCGCGGTCGACGGAATTGTGAGACTGATCACGGTTCTGGTTTCGAAAAGAAAGAACAGACGCAGACAGTAATAATTATTAGCGTTTACGTCGTATGGGCGGCCAAGGCCTTCGCGTCTCGCGGCGCTCGGCGGTGAAGTCATACGGCTGCGCCGTACGGTGAAGTTCGGCCTGCGTCCGAGTGAAATAAAACGCTCCGCGTTTTGTGAAATCTTCGGGCAGAGCCCGAAGGTTAAATAGACTCAAATAACAATAATTATTTACGTTTACGT
>JAGDAM010000219.1 GCA_017959485.1 Clostridia bacterium | reverse complement strand
GGCAGGCACAAAAAGGGCCGACAGGATGCGTACGATAAATGGTGCGCTGTTGCCCCTACTGGCGCCGAAAGGGCCGGTAAGACGCGTGCGTCGAATTGTGCGGTATTGCCTTAAATTATATCGCCCTTCGGACCGGTCCGGACCGCTCCGCCGTCGGGTCCTTTGGCCGGAGCGTTTCTTACGGGAAAATCTTTGCGACCTCGGCTTCGGCTTCGGCTTTCGTGAGGTTCGGACGGTTGTTTTCCAGCGTGTTTTTGTTGTATCCGTAAAGCGGTCCGACCGTCGCGCAGTTCCGGCAGACTATGGAGCTTTCGGCGGAGGGAAGATTGAAGACCCCGAAGATGCCGCCCGCGCGTGTTCCCGACGGGGCGCTGCCCTCGACCGACGCCGAGGTGTTTACGCAGCCGTCGACGGTGAAATTCTTCTTCGAGCAGTATGCGACAATGCCGGCCCCGTAGGCGAGCTTCGTCCCGCCGGTCACCTTTGCCGTGATCTTTGCGGTGTTGGCGCATTTCGTTATCGCGAGATTGACGTCCGAGCCCGAAGAGTAGCCCTGGCCGAGTATTCCGGCCGCGTAGGCGGCCGCGCCGGACGACAGGGAAGTCACCTCTCCGGTGTTGCGGCAGAGCGAAATCGACGAAGAGTAGAAATCAAGATAGGAGTAAATACCCGTTATGCCTCCGACGTATGCCGCCGCCTTGCTTTGGACGTTGATCCGGCCCGCGTTAAGGCAGCGCGTGACCGTCACGCCCGACGTCTGTCCGGCGATTCCTCCGGCTCTCGCGGCTTTTTCGAGACTCAGCGAAATATTCCCCGAGTATTCGCAGTTTCCGATCTGCGCGTTGCCCGCGTAGCCGGCGACGCCGCCGACGCGCGGCTCGCCGGTCGATGCGTTGATTGTGATATTCACGCGCGAGACGACGCCCGTCAGCGTCGTTTTTCCGGCCGCCTGGACGGTCAGCCCGACGGTTCCGCAGAGGCCTCCGACGCGGTCGGCGGAAGTGAGCGACGAGGAGAGGGTGATATTGCCTTCGACAGTAAGATTCGCTGCGGTGCACAGACTGCCCTTGTACGACGAAATTATTCCGAACAGGCCGTTCTGCTCGCGGGCGACGGTGATTCTAAGGCCGCTGACTTTGTGTCCGCCTCCGTCGTAGTTCCCCGAGAAGGGATGTCCCTGAAGTCCGATCGGAACCCATTCCTCGCCTTCGAGATCGACGTCGGCGGTCTGCAGGAAATACTTTCCGCCGAAGGCGTTTCCTGCGTTCACGGCGTCGCGCAGATAGCGCAGATTGGCGGCGCAGGAGACTATATAGGGATCGGTCTTCGTGCCTTTGCCGGTCATCGGCAGCGTTTCTCCCGAGGAGAAAACGGCAGACGAAAGTATCGGTTCGAGAGCCGGATCCTGCGAGGTTTTTGTCGTTCCGATGTGCGCGTCGATGAATATCGGGCAGTGGTCCGACGCGTCGAGCGCCTCGCGGTCGACCACCGTCGTGTAATAGAGTATTTCGACGTCCTGCGTGCAGACGATATGGTCGATGCAGACGGTTCCGGTCGCGGTTCCCGACAGCGCCGAGCCGACCGTGTGCGTGCTCTTTCCGGCGCGGTCGAACTGTGCCGACGCGATCGCCGTCAGTTTCGAGTCTTTCATGCCGGTCGCGGCGATGAAGCCGGTGAATTCCTCGGTGTCCTCGTTGCGGTTGTAGTCGCCGCAGGCGAAAAACGGAAGACCGTACTTCGCGATCATCTCAATGAAAATCTCGCCGTTCTCGCGAGCCTGCACGACGCGCGCCGCGGCGTTTGTGTTTATATCCCAGTGAGTCGATGTGACGATATATTCCGAGCCGTCGGACAAGCGCCGCAGTCTCGCCCAGGTCAGGTTGCGCAGAAGCGCGTTGTTTCCTTGCGAATAGACGGTCGTTCCGTACTCTAAAAGCTCCGCTTTCGTACGGTCGTACATTATCGTAGAGTAACTGCGGCCCGATCCCGGAATGAGGTCGGGAATGAAAGAATAAACGTCTCCGACCAGCGCTTCGAGCGAGTCGTGCCAGGCCTCGGAAACCTCCTCCAGACCGACCGCGTCGGGCCGGTAGGTCATCAGAACCGAGGCGACTTTCGAGTCGCGCCCGGACACCGGAAGACGGTCGTTGTAGTTCTCGTGAAGGATGTTGAAGGACATTATCCGCAAATTTGCGCCGCCTGTGAGAGCTGTGCGGCTCTGCGGAGTTCCGGCGAGATATTCGTCTCCCGTCACCGTTTTTTCGTATAGATAATCAGCCGGAAGAGCGGAGAATGACGCCGGATTTGCCGACGCGTCGGCCGCGAGTTTTTCGCATGCCCGAGTCAGAAGAAGAGCGGATGAAGCCGTGATTTCAAGCCGGTTTCCCGAGGCCGAAATCCGGTATCCCGACGAGGGGGTGGTGTGTTCGCCGACGCCAACGGTTATTGCGTATCCCGAAGAGGGAAGCGTTCCGGGAAGCAGCTGGAGACGGTCGCCGCAGGAGCTTAAAATCGCCTCGGCGAGCAGGTGCGCGGCGTTCAGAGAACAGGCGTTCTCCGGGTCGTAAACGAGTGCGAAATCCGACAGCGGAGCGGCTCCGATAAAGAGCGGCGGCGACACGGGACCGGGCTCGGAGGCCGTGGTTTCGGGAACGGTTTCGAGAGTTGTTTCGGGCATTGTTTCAGGCACTGTTTCAGGCACTGTTTCAGGTTTCGTCTCCGGCGTTGTCTCGGGAGTTGTTTCGGGGATTGTTTCCGGAATTGTTTCGGGGATTGTTTCGGGCGTGGTCTCGGGAGTTGTTTCGGGAGAAGTCTCCGGCGTAGTTTCCGGAGACGTTTCCGGTTCGGTAACGGATACCGTTTCTGCAGCGGCTTCTGTTGTTGCTTCCGAAGCCGTTTCAGGCGTCGTATAAGTGATATCGTTCGTCGATTCCGAAACCGTTTCAGGCGGTGTGCCGGTTGTGATTTCGGCAGTTGATTCGGTATTTGTTCCGGGCTGCGTCTGAGGACGGCTTTCGGTCTGCGATCCGGTTCCGGCGCCGGCCTCCGGGTTCGCACCGCAGGCAAAGAGCGATGCCGACGCAAGCGCGGCAAGAACCGCGCACGCGGCACGGATTATTCTGCTTGTTTTTGACAATTTCGGCATGTCACGCCCTCCGGAGATGGTTTCATATTATTATACCACAGGGGAGCGGGGAAAGCAATTGGAATTATGAAAGATGAATTGGAGGCAATTCGGAAAGACAGGGGTCTGCACGCGCCTCCGAGCACGTAAGCCCGGATGACAAAGAGTCATCGGCGCTGTGTTCGCATACTGTGAAAAAACGGTTATCGCCCAAGGAAAACCTTCGCCCCGCTTTGCGGGGAGAAGGTCCCCGAGGCAGTTTCCGATTTATCAATCACTGCACCTTGCGCCGAGGGGGAATGAGGGGGGTAAATCATCTTGCTCCCCTCATCCGTCTCCGGCGCGATATTTGTCGGTGATCGCTCACGATTGCACGCCGGATCCACCTTCTCCCAGCAAAGCGGGGCGAAGGTTTTATTTGGTCGTTTCGCCTCATCCACCGCTCCCGCGGTCCCCCTTCTCCTTCGGAGAAGGCACGCGTGTATGGTATTTTGGATAGCACCAATTTGCTTGGGCGGTTACTTTAACGCGGCGCCCCATCCGTCGCCCGTTCGGGCGACACCTTCCCCCGG
>JAGDAM010000218.1 GCA_017959485.1 Clostridia bacterium | reverse complement strand
TTGAAATCCCAGCGGGAGATCGACAGGTTTAATACGGACTGATTTGAATTAAGGCAATACCGCACAATTCGCGTGCGGAAAGAGCCGGCAAGATTTGTGCGTCGAATTGTGCGGTATTGCCTTAACTCCCGGCCGCCACGACTGCATCCGCGGGGCGTATTTGCGTTCGCGGAAATACAAAGGACAACCCCGTGATTGAAAACGGTGACAGCGACGGAAACGTCTTATATCGCAGTACAGACCATCGTAATCTGATCTGCGCATAACATCAAAAAAGCGGACTCAAAACGGCTCTGCTTTTTGATTTGCAAAAAAGCGGCCTGTAAAGCGGCACAAAATGCCGGTTAGAGTCCGGCGTTTAGTAACTACTTTTCGATAATCGTCCGGTCAAGCAGGAAATCGTAGATGCTGACGGTAAGGATACCGTTATCGTCATACCACGGCTGCGCGGTATCGCGCGTAACGATGATCTTTTTGAAAGAATCATCGATCTTTCTGAACGAACGGGTCTCTTGCGTGCGCTTTTCCTCATCGGGAATTGAATACGCAGACTGAATATAGACTCTGCTTGAACCGAGATTGCAGATAAAATCGACTTCAAGGTACTGCCTCGTGACAGTTCCGTTTTTGTCTTTCTCGGCTATCGGCACGACGCCGACGTCAACGTTATAGCCGCGCATACGCAGTTCGTTATAGATCACGTTTTCCATTGTATGGTTCTGCTCGAACTGACGGAAGTTAATCCTCGCGTTTCGCAGCCCGAGATCGGAGAAATAATACTTGTTTGTCGTGCTGATATACGCCCTGCCCTTGACGTCGTAACGCTTTGCCTCTTCCAGCAGATAGGAATCCGCAAAATAGGATATATACCGTTTGACCGTTTCTGAAGAGATCGTCGATTTCTTTACGCTGCGGAAGGTGTTTTTCAGCTTCTCGGGGTTGGTGAGAGATCCGACGGAAGACGACAGGATACTCAGAAGGTCTTCCATCTCCTCCTGCTTGCGAACCTTGTGCCGCTTTACGATATCCTTGATGTAGATTTCGTTGAAAAGCCGCTGGAGCGTCGTCGCTTTATCGCGGTCGTCCTTGCGCAGTACAACGAGAGGGATTCCGCCGTAGAGCATGTATTGCGAAAGGCCTTCGTATTTATCGCCTTCCCAAACCGTCATAAACTCGGAGAAGCTCAGCGGATTCAGATGCACCTCGTCGCCGCGCCCTTCAAACTCGGTGATGATGTCGCGCGAAAGGAATTTCGCATTGCTCCCGGTGACGTAAACGTCCATGTTTTCGCGGCGCAGGTATCCGTTCAGCACAGTTTCAAAAGCATCCATCTCCTGAACTTCGTCAAGGAGAAGATAGTATGTTTCTTCGTCAACGATCTTCGTGCGGATATACGTCATAAACTTTTCGGGATTGACTTTTTTATTCGCTTTCTGCAGTTTGATCATATTCTCGCCGATCAGAAGCAGATCGGCGGCGGAGTCGAAGGCAAAGCGAATAATGTGGTCAGGATCGACACCGTCACTGAGTAAATGACGGTAAAAGATGCTGTTCAGCAGATATGACTTGCCGCAACGACGCACACCGGTGATCACCTTGATCAATCCGTTATGCTTCCTTGCGATCAATTGATTCAGGTAAAAATCGCGTTTGATTTCCATATAAGCTCCTATTCGGGAAAACTGCAACTCGAATTTGATTTCAAGCATATAATAGCACATATAATCACATTTGTCAACATATTTATCTGAGAAAAATGCAACCTGAAACAAAAATTCAAGATATTTGCCGACTTTTCGACCGAATACATTCTGCCGTTTGCTCAAAAGAGAGATTATTATGCGTTTTTGTCGAGTGACTCGAAAAAAAGTATCGTGTTTCGTAGAGACCACGGAAAACGGCAGTTTAATATTTTACTTCTCGATAAATGCCCGCAACCGACTGCCTGAGCGAGAAATAGTTCATCCGGACTATTGAAAAGTACGAAATGTCGTGCTATAATACCCACGCAACGGAATAATAATCTTTGCAGCAAGTAAGCGGAGCGGCGCCCTGTTGCGCGTCGGCCGAACGGCCGGGATTACAGGTACGGTTTTGATTGGACTGCCGCGGCGCCGCAAGAAGACGTCCTGATTTGAATTTTCCCGCGAAAGGACACACGATATGGATTTGCGTCTGATTTTCGACACCATTCCCGAGCAGTTTGACAGATACCGGCCGAGATACAGCCCCGAGCTTTTCGACGCCCTTGTTGAATACGCAAAGCTCGGTCCCGGGAAGTCGGTCCTCGAGCTGGGTCCCGGCACCGGACAAGCGACAGATCCGGTGCTCACGACCGGATGCGATTATCACGCGATAGAGCTCGGCGAGCATCTATATGAGAAGATGCTCGAAAAATACGGCGGATACGGCAATTTTCATATTGATAGAGGCGATTTTATCGATTTTGATTTCGGCGAGCGGCGTTTCGATCTGATTTATTCGGCGGCAACCATTCAATGGATCCCCGAGCAGATCGCTTTCGGGAAGACCTTCGGGCTTCTGAAGCCGGGCGGAACGCTCGCGATGATGCTGACGAAGGGGGATTACCGGACTCCGAACGAGGAGCTTTATCTGAAGATCCAGAAAGTTTACTCGGAGTATTTCAAGCCCGAGATACCATATTCGCACGGCGGCTTCCGCTATACCGCCGCGCCGGAATACGGCTACGCCGATTTCGAGCGGCGCGAGTTTTACGGACGGCGCGAAATGGACGCCGACGGATACGTCGCATATTGCGGGACTCACTGCGATCATCTTTCCATCCCCGAACCCGGCCGGACCGCGTTCTTCGAAGCGCTGAGAAAAACGGTTGCCGAATCGGGCAACCGGGTCGTGTTCAACGATACATACGTTTTGTATCTTTGCAGGAAACCGGAGAGATGAAGGGGCGAACCGCCCGGTGGAAAACCTTCCCCCCCGATGCGTTCGTCCGGGGAGAAGGTTGCTCCGGCGTTCAATTGCTAGCGGCGATTGAGAAGCAATCGAGCCGGAGACGGATGAGGGGGTAAGTACACAATCATCCGGTTATTATGGGGTATCGGTTCATCTGCCCCTCATTCCCCCTCGGCGCTAAGACCTCGGGCCGCCGTTTATTCATCCTCGCCTCGGGGACCTTCTCCCCGCAGAGCGGGGCGAAGGTTTTTCCCGGGCGGTTCGACGAGGCGGACCTTATCGTCATGCTTCTTTTAGGCCGCGTACCCTGCTTTTTCAGGGCATACGGCAGATATCTGAAATACAAAGGCCGGACGCGTCCCGACATGGCCGAGGGCTGCGGCGAAAAGTTCGACCGCGAATTCGCGAAGTGGTTCCTTTACAAGGGAAGAAGCAAACGGGCCCGCGAGAGGTACAAAAAACTCCGCGAAGACTATCCCGAAAAGACGGTAATACTCAAAACCCGGCGCGCGGTCGACCGTTTTGAGAGAGAATACGGGTTGACGTGAGGCGCAGAGAGTCGGCTTCCCCGGCAAATTTAGAATTCAATTCTAAATTTGCCGGACAGAAACGAACGTGTGGCAAACAGTGCAGAAATACAGAAAAGTTCCCCGAACCGCTTGATGTTTGGGGAACTTTATGATATAATATGATTGAAAAAAGTTCCCTACAAAAGAGGAAACGGTTATGAATTATGAATATATGGTAATTCAGGAGCTACTGCGGCAGCGCGCGGATCTGCAGGCGCGCCTGAAACTGCTGCCCTACGAGGGCTCGCCGGAGATCAAGGAGCGCGGCGGCATAAGGTATCTGTACGTACGCAAGCGCGTTGCCGGGAAGCTGACCAGCACTTACGTTGACAAGTATTCGGAAGAACTGTACGCCGCGCTCCTGCGCTACTCCAAAGACGCCCGGGAACTGAGAAAAGGTATCCGGCATATTGATAAACGGCTGGCGGAGCTCGGATACGCGACCGGGATGCTTTCCGAGAAAGTGATCCTGAATATTGATTTTGCCCGCGCCAATATGAAAGCCAATATCTACGATCAGGCGGTGCTCGAAGGCGTGGCGACGTCATTCCCGCAGACCGAGGATATTATCGAAAACGGCAGAGTCAACGGCGTGTCTGCAAACGACGTGCAAAAGATACTCAACCTGAAACACGCTTGGGAGTTTGTGACAGACCGGGATGTGATCGCCACAAAGACTGATTACTATATCCTCTGCCATATCGCAAAACTCGTCAACGAGGGCTTCTACGAGGAAGGGGGCAGGATCCGCGGCGTACCGGTCACAATCGGCGGCACGTCATACGTTCCGCCCATGCCGATCGAACTCGACGTCAGGGAAGCCATCGCGGGCATCGTGGCGGAAGATACCGAGCCGATAGAAAAAGCGATCCGGCTCTGCCTTTACTGTATGAAGACGCAGATCTTCAACGACGGCAACAAACGCGCGGCGGTGATCTTCGCAAACCACTTCCTGATCGGTCAGGCGGCCGGACTCCTGGTAATACCCGAAATAGAGGTACCGGAGTTCAAAAAACTGCTCGTCAGCTATTACGAAGACAAAGATAAGGGCGAGATCCGCGAGTTTTTGAAGACCAAATGTTGGAGAAAAATCAGAAGTCATATTTGATAATGATACCATCAGTCTTTAACCGACATAATACAAGATCAAGGACACCTGAATTATGATAACCGATACTTTTGACAACTTGTCTCCTGCTAAGATCGGGCCGGAAAGGGGCATAAACCCGCCCGATGTCGATATCTGCGTCGTCACTTTTTCGTACAAGATCGAAGAGTACGTCGTAGAGCGATACGCGCCGCGGCAGATCGCCGAGCTTGTCTGCGGGACCGGGAAAACTCCCGTCCGGCTGATCGAAAGAGGCGGGAAGAGGATCGCCTTTTACAAGACCTACGTCGGAGCGCCGATCACCGTCGGGCTGATGGAGGACGCCGCCGCGCTTCTGAACTGCAAAAAGTTCGTTCTTTTCGGCGGAGCCGGGTGCCTCGACCGGGAGATCGCGCACGGGAAGGTGATGGTACCGACCGCCGCGTACCGCGACGAGGGGACGTCGTATCACTACGCTCCGGCGGCAGACTACGTTTCGATGAAGAACTGTGAGACCGTCGTCCGCTTTATGAAGGAGAAAAAGATCCCGTACGTCGCGGGTAGGACCTGGACGACCGACGCGATGTACCGCGAGACGTTCAACAATTTCGAGAAGCGGAAGGCGGACGGCTGTATCTCTGTCGAAATGGAAAGCGCGGGCGTCCAGGCGATGTGCGATTTCCGCGGGTACGAGCTGTTCGCTTTCTTTACGAGCGGAGACCTGCTCGACGCCCCCGAGTGGCTCGACCGTAGCAGGTTTGAAAAGACCGGCGGGCAACACGACGTCTCTCACGTCGAGATCGCGCTCGCGCTGGCGGAGTACGCGGGATGAACACGATAATCTACGTCCACGGAATGGGCGGGAGCGCGGACGAAGCGGAGCTTTTCAGGGACTGTTTCCCGGGTCGGGAGGTCGTCGGCTTCGATTACCTTGCCGAAACGCCTATGGAATGCGTCCCTGAGTTTCGCGCGGCTTTTGCGGAATACAGGGAACGGTACGGACAGGTCGGAGTGCTCGCGAACAGTATCGGGGCTTACTATTCGATGATCTCGCTGGCGGACGTCGAAATCGCGCGCGCGTGGTTCATCTCGCCCGTAGTCGACATGGAGAAACTCATCCTCGGAATGATGGAAAACGCCGGGGTGAGCGAAGAGGAGCTCAGGCGCCGCGGGAGGATCGATACCGTCGGAGGGCCGCCGCTGCGCTGGGACTATCTGACCTTCGTGCGCGAGCATCCGATAAAATGGGAGGTCCCGACGGCCGTCCTTTACGGCTCGGAGGATCTGCTGACGTCGCGCCGGACGGTCGAAACCTTTGCAGAGTCGCACCGGGTAAAGCTGACCGTAATGGAGGGCGGAGAACACTGGTTTCACACGCCCGAACAGATGAATTATTTGTTTGAATGGTTGAAAAATGATCAGGATCTATAAAAACGGCGACGATTTTCTCGCCGAAAACGCGGAGATGCTCGAAAAGAACGCGTACGCGACGGCTTTTTTCTTCATTGACGCAAAAGTTTTTTCGGAACCGTCGGAAAACAATTACGCCCTGCGGGCCGAATCGGACGGCGAGGCGCTGCTCGCGATGAGGATTGCTCCTTTCAATCTGCTGCTTTACGGAGAGCCGGGACTCGTACCCGAAGTGCTGGACTTTCTTTCGCGGGAGGGATACAATTACGAAGGGATAAACTGCTTGCTCGAGCTCGGCGAGCGCCTTCCGTCCGGGTTTACGCTCTCGATGGGCATGGATTTCATGGAGGCGACCGAAATCACCGAGCCGTCCTGCTCGGAAGTGGAAACGCCGGGAGAGGGCGACGTCGAAGAGCTGTATGAGTGCTTTGTGAATTTCTGCGCCGATTGCGGTCTGCCCGACAAACCTGAGATGGAGAGGATACGCAAAAGACTTCACGACGTCAGATGCCTGCGGCGCGGCGGAAAGATCGTCAGCGTAGCGATGATCAATCCCGACACGGAACGCTCCCGCCGCCTTTCGTACGTTTACACGCGGCCGGAATACCGCGGAATGGGATTTGCCCGCAAGGTCGTGAATTTCGCGAAAAACGAGATAATCTCGCAGGGTCTCGCCGCGACGCTCAACGTCGACCGGAAGAATCCGGTATCGAATCATCTTTACGAATCGCTCGGATTCAGACGGATGTTCTCGCAGGGCGTGTACGTTAAAGCAAAATGATGATAAAAAAGGAACTGTTCAAAGACGCTCTCGAGACCGGGCGGCTCCTGCTTGTGCCCTACACGGCGGAAAGTCTTTCGCTCTTCAACCGGGACCTTCCGGCGTTTGAGGAAAAATACGGAGTGAAGTATCAGGGCGAGGAGCTCGACTATCTGCTCCGAGGGTTTCTTCTGAAACTTGAGGAAGAAATAGCGGCGGATCCGGAAAACTATCTTTTCTTCACCGAGTTTCTGATCGTTCTGAAGGAGGACGGGCGGGTCGTCGGTTCGATCGATTTCAAATATCCGCCGCGCGACGGCGTGACCGAGGTCGGTTACGGACTGAATCCGGCGCACGAAGGGCACGGGTATATGACCGAGGCGCTCGGGGCCATGCTCGCGTTCGCGAAGAGCCGCGGCGTCACGGCCGTACTCGCGGACACTCTGAAAGACAACGAAAGATCGCAGAAGGTCCTGAAACGTTGCGGTTTTTCCTTCCTGCGCGAGGACGGAAATCTCTGGTGGAGAAAGAAACTCTGACGGATCCGTCTGTTTCCGAACCCCGACGGGT
>JAGDAM010000217.1 GCA_017959485.1 Clostridia bacterium | reverse complement strand
GGGACAGTGCCTCTTCCGTGACAATGTGCGTACCGCTGTCGGAAGTTAACGATTATTGAGAAATAGCAACGTTTCCGTAACCCTCACCCGTCAATCGCCTTGCTTCGCAGGCGATTGACACCCTCCCCCGGGGGAGGGTGCAGATCAGAGGTCATCGCAGGGACAGTGCCTCTTCCGTGACAATGTGCGTACCGCTGTCGGATGTTAACGATTATTGAGAAACAGAAACGTTTCCGTAACCCTCACCCGTCACGGCCTCACCCGTCAATCGCCTTGCTTCGCAGGCGATTGACACCCTCCCCCGAGGGAGGGTGCAGTCACAGGGTACCGGTGATTCAGTGCCGCTGTCGGTTATTAACGCGAAACGCAGCGGCTCGAACGACCATGTCACAGTTGGCTTATTGCTTTACCCAAAAGCGCAAACCTTCCCCGACTTGGTGAAAGCTCTCCGCCTCGCGAAGCTCCAGGATCGGCGCACGCCGGCGGATGGGTCGTAAGTCGTTTACGGATATACTGCTGCAATATGGGGCTGTAAAAATGCTTGGTTTTTTTACAGTCCCATTTTTTAATCGCTCCGCTATTTAATGGACTTATCAAAGAAATCCCGCTAAATACAACAATAATCTCCTATATCCGCCGTTTTCGCGGCGTCAATTACAAAAAGTGTAAATTGTTGCACTTTTTTGTAATAATCCGTTGACTTCACCCCGGCGGAGCGATATAATTATGTTAAAAAAGTGCAACATGTTGCAAATATTTGTAACAGTGGAGAGAAAATGGAAAGAATTAAACGCGACGTTTATCTTAAAAGACTGATAGACAGAGAGCAAAACGGATTGGTAAAAATCATTACCGGGATTCGCCGCTGCGGGAAGTCGTATCTTCTTAACAATCTTTTTTATGATTATTTGAGAGATAAAGGCGTTGAAGAGAGCCACATTATCAGGGTATCGCTGGATGATGACGAGAACGGGGATCTGCTGCAGCCCAAGGCACTGAGCCGCCATATCAGAAGTCTGATCGAAGACGGCGGGCTTTACTATATTTTGCTGGATGAGGTGCAGCTTGCGGATAATTTTGCCGGTATGCTGAACGGCTTGCTGAAACTGCCTAACACAGATATTTACGTGACCGGAAGCAACTCAAGATTCTTATCTACCGATATCGTTACCGAGTTCCGGGGACGCGGTGACGAGGTCAGGATTCTTCCGCTGTCCTTTTCCGAGTATATGTCGGTCTATAAAGGAAGTCTGTCAGGAGGCTGGAAAGATTACTACACTTACGGCGGACTGCCCCTTGTCCTTTCTCAAAAAAGCGAAGAGGCAAAAATGAATTATCTGAAAGGGCAGCTGCAAAACGTCTATCTTAACGATATCATCGATCGCAATCACGTTCAGGATGTCGAACAGATAAGTGCAGTTGTCGAAATAATAGCGTCAAGCGTCGGCTCGCTTACCAATCCGCTGAAACTGTCAAACGCTTTTAAGAGCGCTGCCAATCTTCCCGTGGCGCATAAAACGGTTTCAAATTACATTTCTTATCTCGAAGACGCTTTTCTCGTCGACAAATTAAGGCGATATGACGTCAAAGGAAAAAAATATCTCACTACTCCGTCGAAGTATTATTTTACCGACCTCGGATTGCGAAACGCGGCGCTTGGTTTCCGTCAGCAGGAAGAAACCCACATTATGGAGAACATCATATATCTTGAACTTATCAGACGCGGCTTTTCGGTCGACGTCGGAATCGTAGAAGTCGCACGACGGGATAATGATGACAAGGTTGTCCGCAACTATTATGAAGTGGATTTCGTCGCCAATAGCGGTAACAACAAATACTATATTCAATCCGCGTTTGCTTTGGGGAGCGAAGAAAAGACAGAACAGGAAAAGAAGTCCCTGATGCATATAAAAGACTTCTTCAAAAAAATCATAATCGTTAAGGATGATATCAAACGCAAACGCGACGAAAACGGTATCATCACGATGGGTTTATTCGACTTTTTGCTTGATGAGGAGAGTTTGGAATACTGATAAAGGCGATACTCATTAAATAATCTTGACTAATAAATCCCTTTGTAGTATAATAATCGGGTATATTATTTTTTTCTTAACAGGAGAGAAAGACGCTATGGAAAACGAAAGAGTTTTCAATTTCTCCGCAGGGGCCCTCGATGCTTCCGCTTCCGGTGCTCGAAAGAGCCGCTTCCGAAATGCTCTCTTACGGTACTTCGGGCATGTCGGTTACCGAGATGTCGCACCGATCTCCTGATTTCGAGCCCATTATCGCCAAAGCCGAAGCCGACCTGCGCAAACTTATGAACATTCCCGACGACTACGCCGTTCTCTTCCTCCAGGGAGGAGCTTCGACCCAGTTCGCCGCCGTTCCGCTCAACCTGATGCCCGAAGGCGGCAAGGCGGATTACGTCGTTTCCGGCCAGTTCTCCGGAAAGGCGTACAAAGAAGCGCTGAAGTTCGGCGACGCAGCCGAGATCGCTACCAGCAAGCCGGAGAATTTCACAGTCATTCCGAAGGTTGGAAGAGCCGATCTGCGCGAAGGGACTTCCTATCTGCATATCTGCTTCAACAATACGATATACGGAACCAAATACAACTATATCCCCGACACCGGCGACGTTCCGCTGGTCGCCGACATGTCCTCCTGCATCCTGTCCGAGCCGGTTGACGTGACCAAATTCGGCGTCATCTACGCCGGAGCCCAGAAGAACATGGCTCCCGCCGGCATGACTCTCGTCATCGTCCGCCGCGACCTGCTCGGCAACGCCCGCGCGTACACTCCCACCATGCTCGACTGGAAGACGATGGCCGACAACGGCTCAATGTACAACACTCCGCCCTGCTACACCATCTATATGGCCGGACTCGTCTACGAGTGGCTGCTCTCGATCGGCGGCCTTGATGAGATGAAGAAGCGCAACGAGCGGAAGGCGGCCCTGCTTTACGACTATCTTGATTCGCAGGATTACTATATCGCCCCCGTCAAGCCCGAGTTCCGTTCGATGATGAACGTGACCTTCGTCACCGGCGACGCCGATCTCGACAAGAAATTCGCCGCCGAGGCGACGCTTTGCGGCCTCAAGAACCTCAAGGGCCACCGCTCGGTCGGCGGCATGAGAGCGTCGATCTACAACGCGATGCCCGAGGAAGGCGTCGTCAAGCTCATCGCCTACATGAAGAAGTTCGCCGCTGAGAACCCGAAGAAATAAGGAGCGTCTGACGTCATTATGAAAAAGATTAAGCTTATGAACAAAATCGCGGCCGTCGGCACCGACAGGTTCGACCGCGCCGTATACGAGGTCGGAGACGGAGTCGCGGCACCGGACGCCATAATGGTGCGTTCCGCCGCCCTTCACGATCTCGAATTCAATCCCGAACTGCTAGCCATCGCCCGCTGCGGAGCCGGCGTCAACAATATCCCGATCGACCGCTGCTCGGATGCCGGAATCGTCGTTTTCAACACACCCGGAGCCAACGCCAACGCGGTAAAGGAGCTCGTGCTCTGCGCTCTCGCGCTCGCTTCGCGCGACGTCGCGGGAGGAATCGCGTGGGCAAAATCGCTTGACGGCTGCGAAGACGTCGCCAAGGCGGTCGAAAAGGGCAAGTCCGCTTTCGGAGGAGTCGAGCTTTACGGCAAGACTCTCGGAATCGTCGGACTCGGAGCCATCGGCGGACTCGTCGCCAACGTTGCAGTCCATCTCGGTATGAACGTCATCGGTTACGACCCGTACATCACCGTCGACGCCGCCTGGAAGCTATCCCGCTCGATAATCCACGCCAAGACGCTCGACGAGATATACGAAAAGTCCGATTATATCACTCTCCACATTCCGTCGCTCGATTCTACCCGCGGGATGATCAATAAGGCCTCCATCGCGAAGATGAAGGACGGAGTCCGCCTTATCAACCTCGCGAGAGCCGACCTCGCCGTCGTCGCCGACGTCGCGGAAGCGCTCGAGTCCGGAAAGATGGCCGCGTACGTCACCGACTTTCCGACCAACGAGACGGTTAAAGTGCCGAAGATCGTCAACATTCCGCATCTCGGCGCCTCCACCGAGGAGGCGGAGGACAACTGCGCCGTTATGGCAGCCGACGAACTGATCGAGTATATAACCACCGGAAACATCCGCAACTCGGTCAACTTCCCGTCGACCGACATGCCCGCGACCGGCGAGATGAGAGTCTGCGTGCTTCATCGGAATATTCCCGAGATGATAGCCAAGCTGTCCGCGGGGATTTCCGCCGCCGGCTGCAATATCGACAACATGCTCAACAGATCGAAAAAGGACAACGCCGTCTGCATATTCGAGCTTTCCGAAAAGCTCGGCGCCGACGCGCAGGCGAAGCTTGTCGACGCGCTCTCCGCGATCGACGGAGTAATGCGCGTTCGCGTTATCTGATATCGGTATCCTTCCGGGGAACGGCGCCTCCGCGGCGCGGTTCCCCGGATTATAATTCGCGCCGTCAGGCGCCGGAGGAGGCAAAGCAATGGCAATCATAAGACCATTTAACGGAACCTTCCTTATCCTGCTCGCGATATTCATTCTTTTCACAGTCGGTTACTGGGCGCTTTTCAGAAAGACCTCGGAAAAGACCCGGCGCCTCGCGGTAGCCGCGCTCTACGTCGCTGCTCTGGGCTTTTACTGGATCTACAAGTACTGGATCTCAATAGATATTGACTATTCCGAGATCACGCGAGAGGCCGGCGAAGGCGCCT
>JAGDAM010000216.1 GCA_017959485.1 Clostridia bacterium | reverse complement strand
TTTTCCAAAAATGATTTCATTGCCTTTATCTGCAGGAAAGACCGTCTGATACATCCTCCGACGATGAAACTGAGGGGACTTATTGAAGAGATAAAAGAGACATACATATGACCTTCTAAGGCCGCAAAGATACAAAACGGACCCGGCGAAAAGACCGCCGGGTCCGTTTGTTGGCGGAGAGGAAGGGATTCGAACCCTTGGTTCCCGCAAAGGAATCGCTGGTTTTCAAGACCAGTTCCTTAAACCGCTCGGACACCTCTCCATATGGTTTTTCAGCTCAAAAGAACTTCCAAACTTTTTTGCGGCTCATTAGAAAAGTCATTAGAAATTTGACTTTTTGAAGATTTTTGAGCCTTTTTTAAAATTTTGTTTTTCGCCAAAATGGCCGATTTTCTCCCGTTTTCTCCGTTTTTCGGCGTTTTTTGAAGGTGGGCCATTCCAACGGAATGAACGGATTTCAAGACCGCCTCGTTATGACCGCTTCGATACCTCTCCGTATGTTCTCGGCGGCACGACAAATATGATACCACATCGGCGTCTTTTTGTCAAGCCGTTTTTGTCCGGTCCGAGCGGGGCGCGGCTGTATGCCGCGTCCCGCTCGGATCATGACCCGGGAGCGTTACTTGTTGTAAACGTCCTTCATAATGGTGTTAAGGAATCTTTCGGCGGAGCCCTTAATCGACTTTGCGGCTGTTGACCAGTTCGTGTTGTTGAAGCAGCACTTACGGAAGTTCGGATAGAAGTTTCCGACCGAGTAGTTGAGAACGCGGCCGAGGTCGAAGCAGACGGTGTCGCGGAGAATATCGTACATCTTGGACGCGGTCGAGTCGGCGGAATATCTCATCTTCATAACCACCTCGAAGATGATCGGTGTTATGTTGTTGTAACTGGAGGAGGCAAGCGCTTCAAGCACCGCGGACGCGGCATCGGGATCTTCGCACCGGGCGCTGATCGCGTAGATGTTGAAGGGATAACGGATGTTGGTAATGTAGTTTTCCTGTTCAGAATTGAACATGGGCAGCGGAATCATTCCGAGGACGAAGGGAAGATCGGCTCCGCCGGAAGAGATAATCTGGGGGCCGTCCACGATGAAGAGTGACCTTCCGTCGTAGAAGATCGCCTTTTCATCCTTGGAAACATCGGAATGGTGGCAGCTGGCGTCTCTGGTGATCAGAGCCATACGGTTGACTATATCGACCGTGCGCTCTCCGAGGAAGTCGGGGTTGAGCGCCAGGTTGCCGTCGGCGTCTTTGATGATCGAGATGACTCCGCTCGAGTTGAGGAAGGCGTCGAAGCAGGCGTCGTATCCGACGATTCCGAACCGGTCGCCAATATCGACGGTCTGGCTTCCGTTCTCGTCGCCGTAGAAACTTTTGCAGATCTCGGCAAACTTGTCAAGAACCCATTCCTTTTTTTCAACCGTGTCGTAGAGGGAATAACCCGGGTTGGCGTCATTCCACATATCGAGGTTGATGAAGAGAGCCGACATGTACCAGAGCAGGTTGGTCGAAATGTCGCCCGAGCAGAAATAGAGCTTGTTCTTGATAAGGCACTCTTTGGTCAGGGCTTCCGGCCACCAGGGCTTTTCGATGTCGAAATACTGGGTGTTGACGAGGTTGTAGCAGAGGCCGTTCATTGCGCAGTACGCGCAGGTGCGGCTGTATGCGCCGTAGATGTCGAACTCTCCGTCGGTATCCGCTTTCGCCTTGTTGAGATAGACGTTCTGGTTGTCGTGGTTTCCGACTTCTCCGACGTACTTGAGCGTGACGTTGAGCCGCGCTTCGATCGCCGCGTTTCTGGCGTAGATGGCGTCGTTGATCGCCTCGCCGTTGGTGTCATCGGCGAAGAACTCCTGAGCGGAGGTCTTGGTGTCGTAGAGGATGGTGACGGTTCTGTCAAGATTCATCGTCTCCGGAAGTCCGTCGGCGACGTAATCGGACTCGGTTTCCGACGCCTCTTCCGATTCATCCGGAATCACCTGAGCGGTAGTAGTCGGCGCGGTGGTTCCGTCTCCGGTGCCGTTTGCGCAGCCGAAGAAGACCGGCAGCACCAGAAAACAGGCAAGAACGATCGGGAGCATTCTTTTGATAGACATGTTCGATTATCCTTTCTTGTTGCGAGTTTTTATGTATTATAAGAGTATCTGAATAAACGGCGGTAGCGCCGATTCGAGCGAAGGGAGCTCGGGATGCCATTTTTTCTCCCATTCAAGCGAGATTTTGCCGCGATACCCGCGCTCCGCGAGCGCCGCGGCAATCTCCCGGAGCGGAAGAATCCCCTCTCCGGGAAGGCATAGGGCGCCTCCCCCGACGAAATCCTTAAAGTGAACGTGTTTTATCAGCGGGAAAAACGAATCGAGAAAATCACGCCAGCTCCCCGGAGTATCCCTTTCGGTGTGAGCGACGTCCCAGATCAGACCGACGTCGTCGCGCGACGCGGCTTCAAGGACGGCGCCGACCGTTCCGATGCCGGTAAAGTCGCCGTGCGTTTCAAGAAGGACTCCGACTCCGCTGCCCGAAATCTCCGCCGCAAGAGCGGCCATCCCCTTCCCGACCCGTTCGACAGCGGCGCCGCGCGGAAGGTCGGACGCGATTTTGTTGCCGAAGACTCTGATATAAGGACATCCGAGCCGCGACGCGATTTGCGCAGAAGCCGTCCCTTCGTCAAGCGCGGCGGCAAGTCCGTCGGGCTTGTGAAAAGCGCAGGAGGTTCCGAGACAGGCGACTCCGATGCCGGCGGACGCAAACTCCGCCGCTGCGGCGTCGATCGCGTCGGGAGCGAACAGGGGATTTCGGCGGTTGTCAAGCACGCCTCCCAGTCCGCGTATCTCGACGGAGGATATACCGTGTTCCCGGGCGAGAGATATCACCTGACCGGGAGTGTAGTCAACACATCCGAGGGTGGAAAAGCAGAGGTTTCCGGTCATTTAAATATGCCGTCCGCCGCCGCCGTGAGAACGTCCGGAGGAGGAAGTGTGCGATCCGCCGCCCGAGGACGAGCTGCTCTCGCGCCTGACTCTGGTTACGGTTGAATAGAGATAAACGTCCTGCTGATTCGTCAGTTTCATACTGTTCGGAACGATATAATCGTTCGCCTCCTGACGGCTCTCGACGCTTACGAGCTCCCGCTTCAGCTTGCCGATATGGATCGCAGCGGCAATCAGTCCGATGACAGCGGAAATTAACAGATATTTTACAAAGGGTACCGACACCGACGACGCGCACATTCTGCCGTAGGTTTTGAAGGCGGACAGATATTCTTGGTACCGGAAATCGTCGGTAATCGCGTCGAAGACCGAGTCGGCGTTGACGCGGCGGATCATCTTGCCGGAGGTGCTGATCCATGAGTCATACTCGTATTCGCTTTTGAAATACCGCAGGAAGATTACGCCGTCGTCAGAGTAACCGTTGTAATCGTAAAAATCGTCGGCGTATTCCATCATCGACTTGCCGCCGAGATCGTCGGTCGTCACGACGATGATGTCGCAGCCCGCCTTTTCGCTCTTCTCTTTGAGATAGGCCGAGAGCTCGGCTTCTTCCGCGGAGGTGAGTATGTCGGCTCCGTCGACGACGTAGCCGTACTTATCGGTGCCGGAAGAGGCAAAGGCCGAAACCGACGCCAAAGCCGCGGTAAGCAGCGCGGCCGCAAGGGCGACGAGGCAGATGAATAAACTTCTCTTTTTCATGATGTGCCGCCCTCCTTAAAGAATACCGAGAAGCCGGAGCAAAACGAGAATCCCGAAAGCCACCGCGGTCCCGATCAGGAAGGCGCGGAAGAAGCGCTTGTTCTTCTCGGATTTGTCGCAGGGGAGGTTTCCGACGAATTTGCCCGTCTGGCCGTTCATCGCGAAAAGGTAGGTGTTTCCGTTCCACTTCGTGGTCATCAGCCACATCGGGAACAGGGCGTATTTCATGCTTCCCTTTACCGTAGACACGCTCGACTGCTCGGGAGTCACGGAAGCGTATCCGCTGACCGTCTGGGCAAACGCCTTCTCTGTGCTCTTTTTGATCCGTTCGTTGGCGCGGGGACGGCAGTCGTCGGATTCGACGTTGTATCTGTCGGCGATGAATCCGGCGAGATAAGCGGTCTGAAAATCGGTCAGATCCGAATAGGTGTAAGGTTCCACCGACTCGGACACGTCGTTTTCAATCTTGTCGGAACCGTCGACCGGAACCTTCTCGAAGGAGATGTCGCCCGAGCGCAGAACCGAATAAAAGCTTGTCTTGGTATAGCTGTAGCTGCTGTCAGCCCAGTGGGTGACCCGGGTCGCGCGGTAGCGGATGCTTGCGCTGACGTCCGAATCGAAAAGCCAGTAGGGCACGTACACGCCCTTGATGCTGTCGAGCCGGTTCTCGGTCTTAAAGGCCTTCGGAAGCAGCTTCTTGCCCTCCAGATGACGGGCAAAGGCCTCCTTGGCGTGTTTTTTGTCAAGTTTGAAAGGAATGATATAGTCGGGTTTGAGATCGCCGCGGAACTGTCCCATGAGTACGACCGGGTTGTCGCAGAAGGGGCAGGAGGTCGCCGCGAGCGAGTCGTCTCCGACTATCTCGCCGCCGCAGGACTTGCAGACGTATATCCGCATTCCCTCGGTCTCGCCGTCTTTCCACTCGTTGGCGCCGGAGTCCCATCTGATATCGTCGCCGCCCTCCGAGCCGCGAAGGATCTCGTCGTAGCCCTTGAGGGTCTCGACCTCGAACTCGGTGTCGCAGTAGGGGCACTTCAGCTTCTGCAGTTCGGTATCGAAGCTGATGGCGCCGCCGCAGCAGGGACACTTGTATTCCTGAAGAACAGCCATCTCGTTCTACCCTTTCATATTTCGGCCGAGGCGATCGCGCGCCTCAGTTTTTCGGTGTTTTCGCGGACGCCGGCACCGGGAGCGAATACGCTCGAACTTCCGGCGACAAATATGTCGGCTCCGGCGCGGCGCATCTTCACGGCGTTCTCGAAACTGACGTTGCCGTCGACTTCAATTGAGATTTCCGGGTATCCCGCGGCGTCGAGCATCCGGCGCAGGCGCGAGATCTTGTCGAGCGTCTGCGGGACCAGCTTCTGCCCCGCGAAGCCGGGGTTGACCGTCATGATCAGTACCGCTTCGATATCCGGAAGGACCTCCTCAATCGCCGAAAGAGGAGTTGCCGGATTGAGCGCGGCCATCGGACGTCCTCCCGCGGCGCGGATCGCGGCGAGCGAACGCTGCAGATGCGCGTCGGCCTCGACGTGGACCGAGACGTAGTCGCCCGGACGTATATCGAACCAGCCGATCTTTGCGGAAGGGTCGCAGATCATCAGATGTATGTCGAGCGGCATTGACGTCGCCGCGTGAAGTTTTTTTACGTAATCGGTCCCGAGAGTGTAGTTTTTAACGAACACCCCATCCATAACGTCGACGTGGAGCAGATCCGAACCGCAGGCCGCAAGCTCTTCGAGCTGACTGCCGAGTTCGAGAAAATCGGCGCACATCATCGACGGCGCTATCTTTGCCGGCAAAGGCATTTCGGTGCCTCCTTCAGTTATTTACCGCTCTTCGTTCTTCCCGCGGTAGCGGACAAGCGCGATTACCGCGGAGACGATTACGAACGCCTCGCACGGAATGCTCCCGTAGGCGCCGACGAGCAGGTTGTACACGATGACCATCGGAGAGGTCAGAAGTATGCTGTATCTCAGCCCCCGGTTGTCTCCGAGCGAGAGAACGACGGTGTTAATCATAAGCGCGAACACAAGCAGCGGAGCCGGAGGCGTCCATGCCGGAATCGCGGCGGCCGCCATCAGGGCGGCGAGAAGCCAGGGCCAGAAACGGTATGAGAAGATCTTCTTCGACCTGAAATAATAGATCAGGTTTCGAATAACGCAGATCCCGTTGAGCAGCATTCCGGCGGTGGCTCCGAGGCAGAGGTAGCCGAGCATGGTTGACACCGTGCCGGCGGTCTGTATCAGGAGCAGTTTTTTCGGCGACGCGCACTGGTAGGACAGGAACAGCAGCACGAGGGCGATAAGGCCGAACAGCTGACCGGCGATCCAGAGCGGATCGTCAAACCGAGCTTCGGCGAAAACCCCGGAAGCCGAAAGCAGCCCGGGCATCGCTCACATGTCGCGAGTGACGACGAAATTGGCTCCGGTGCCGAGAACGTTCTCGATGACCACGTCTCCGACTTTGACCGGAGACTTGAGTTCGACGTGCTTCAGCAGTTCCATCGCCTCGAATATGAGCGCCTTCGGTATCGGCGCGTCGGTCTTGACCGAGCAGCAGGGATAGATCCCGCCCGAAATCTTAACCGATGACGTTATGACCCTCCGCGGGTCGGTAAGTTCCTTTTTGCCGTATTCGGCGCCGCGCTCGCAGCCGTTTCCGGTGACGGCGAAGTCGTTTTCCTCGTCGACTCTAAGGTGGCAGCCCTTGGGGCAGACTATGCAGATGAGTTCTTTCATTGGTTCTTTTCTCTCCGGATCATTCGGCGTACGAAACGGTAACGGTAAGTTCGCCGCCGGCACGGTCGAGCAGCACGCGCGGGATATTGATCCTCTCCATCTCGCCCGGAGCCATATACTCGCGTTTGAAGGAGGCGATCTTTTTGCCGTCCGAGGTCACGTTAATGACCGACCTGCCGCGCGGGCGGTTAGTGCGGAAGAAGATTCCGACGTTCTTTTCGACGTTTTCGGGACGGATGTAAGCCGGGACGGTGTAGTTGACTCCCTCTCCGGGAGCGACAGTGATTACGCGGCCGGACACCCGTTTCCCCGCGGCGTAATCGGCGGCGGCGGCTCCGGCGCGCATCGACTCCTCGGTGACGAAATCGACGAGATCGTGAACGTGAACGACGTTCCCGCTGGCGAAGACGCCGGGAGTCATTGTCATCATATTTTCATATACGAGCGGGCCGTTGGTGCGGGGATTTATCTCGATGCCCGCCTGACGGCTGAGTTCGTTTTCGGGAATAAGTCCGACCGAGAGCAGAACGGTGTCGCATTCGATATCAAACTCGGTTCCGGGGATCGGGCGGCCTCCGTCAACCTTCGAAACGGTGACTCCCTCAACGCGGCGGCGTCCGTGTATTCCGGTGATCGTGTGCGAAAGGTAGAGCGGGATGCCGTAGTCCTCGAGGCACTGAACGATGTTGCGGTTGAGTCCGTTGGAATATGGGCAGAGCTCGATGCAGGCCAGGACCTTCGCTCCCTCGAGCGTCATTCTTCTCGCCATGATGAGGCCGATGTCGCCCGAGCCGAGAATGACGACCCGTTTTCCGACCATATAGCCCTCCATATTAACGTAGCGCTGAGCCGTTCCGGCGGTAAAGACGCCCGAGGGGCGGTCGCCGGGGATGGCTATCGCGCCGCGCGTGCGCTCGCGGCAGCCCATGCAGAGGACGACCGCGCCGGCTTCGTAAACACGGTAGCCGTCCTTTGAATTGACGCAGCTGACGAAACGGCGGTCGCCGTCTGTGGAGATCTCGAGCACCATGGTGTCGGTCACGACTTCGGCGTCGGTATTCTCCACCATCTTTACGAATCTTCCCGCGTATTCGGGACCCGAGAGTTCCTCTTTGAAATAATGAAGTCCGAAACCGTTGTGGATGCACTGATTGAGTATTCCGCCGGCTACCTTGTCTCTCTCGATGACAAGTATCTTTCCGGCTCCGCGCTCGGATGCGGCAAGGGCGGCGGCAAGCCCCGCGGGGCCGCCTCCGATGATTATTACGTCGAAGTATCCGTCTGTCATTTCAAGCCCTCACTTGGTCGTCCCTGTGATGATGTATGAGCCGGTCTTGTCCTTGGGAATATCGCTCTGCGGAATTCCGAGCTCTCTCGAGATTATCTCGTGAACGCGGGGCGAGCAGAAACCGCCCTGGCAGCGGCCCATCCCGGCGCGGCAGCGGCGCTTGACCGCGTCGATCGACACGGGAACTATCGGACGGTGCAGCGCGTCGACGATCTCTCCCTCGGTGACCGTCTCGCAGCGGCAGATTATCCTGCCGTACGCGGGATTCTTTTCGATCACGCGGCGCTTCTCTTCGGCGTCGAGTTCGCAGAACCTGACGACGGGAGGACGGCTGTCTTTGAATCCGGCCTTTTTGCGGAGCTTAACTCCGCTTTCGCGAAGCAGGCGCGCGGCTTCCTCTCCGACGGCGACCGCGGACGAAAGACCGGGCGAGCCCATGCTCGCGAGATTGATAAGACGCGCGCACTGCGGATCTATATCTATAACGAAATCCTTGATATTGGTAGTGGGTCTGACGCCCGAATACTCGCGGATAATATTGCGGAAATTGATTCCGGGCACGTATTTCGCGCCCATCGCCTTTATGCGGGCAAGGTTGTCCGGCTTGGTCGAGAGCTCCTCGCCGTCGGTGACGGGAGAGGCGTCGGGGCCGACGATCAGGTTGCCGTGCACCGTCGGAGCGACAAGCACGCCCTTAAATCCGTTTTCGTCGGGGCAGCCGAAGATGACCGAATTGACTCTCTTCCCTTCCGTCTTGTCGAGAACGTAGTACTGTCCCGAGAAGTTGGTGGGCGTCATGCGATCGTCGCCTACCATCCGGCAGACTTCGGGCGCGAAGCATCCGGCCGCGTTGACTATATATTTCGCCTCGATTTCGCCGCGGCTCGTAACCGCGGTCAGCGATTTTTCTCCGATTCTAATACCGGTAAGTTCGGTGCCGAGCATCAGTTCGGCTCCGTTGAGGACTGCCACCTCCGCCATGGCGGTGGCGAACTCCCAGGGGTTGATAATCGCGGATTCGTCGCTGTAAAGCGCTCCGATGACGTCCGCGCTGAGCGACGGCTCGACTTCGCGGGCCTCGTCTCCGGTCAGTATTCTGACGCTGACGCCGTTCGCCTTTCCTTTTTCGTAAAGCTTTTCGACCTCTTTCATGTCGCGTTCGGTGAAAGCTATCACAAGCGAGGGAAGCCGGCGGTATTCGACGTCGAGCCGGCGGCAAAGATCTCTCGCGAGAGCGATGCCTCTGCGGTTGAGCGAGGCCATTCTGAGTCCGGGAGCGGGATCGTATCCCGCGTGCATAATCGCGCTGTTGGCCTTGGTGGTTCCGCACGCGACGTCGTTGAACTTCTCGATTATTCCGACCTTCAGATCGTAGCGGGAAAGCTCGTAAGCCGCGGCGGCGCCTATGACTCCGCACCCGATAATCAGTACATCATACATTCTGTTACCGTTCTTTCGTTTTTGTTTTGTCGGGGATCCGTCCCCTGTGGTTTCCGGCGGTATTCCGCAAATTCAGAGAAGCACTTTTCTGCCGTATCCTTCGGGGTCGGCGGCAAAGAGCGCAAATTCGTCCATTATGAGCTTCGCGACGCTCTCGCAGTCGCGCGACGTGGTATCGATTACGAGATGGTAATTGGCGAGATCGAGGTTGTCCACGCCGTAGATCTGCCTGTAGCGGCGGTTCTCCTCGAGCATCCGCTCGTTTATCTGGTGAACGGCGTCGTCAAGGTCGCGGTAGGTCTCGACGCTTCCGCGGGTCTCGTCGGCGAGGATTCGCTTCGCGGCGACCTCGGTCGGTACGGTCAGATAGACCTTGAAGCTGTTCACGGCGAAATTCCACGCCATGCGCGAGTCGTATATGATCTTCTCGCCGGCGCGCTCAATCGAGATGCGGCGCGACTCGTTGTCGATCATATAATCGTACTTTGGGTCCGACGTCATGAGCCGGTTGAATTCGAGGGCCGTCATTCCGAGTTCGGCGGCTATCCGGCGCAGCGCCGTTCCGGTGCTGACGATCTCGTATCCGTATTCGGAGCTGATAATCCTCGCGACGGTCGATTTGCCGCTTCCGAGTCGTCCGGTAATCGTAATGTGCATACGCTGCCTTGCCTCCGTTAAGGCAATACCGCACAATTCGCGTGTGCAGATTGCCGAGATGATTTTTTGTCTGTTTTCGTTGAGAAATCGCGGGAAAACAGGCGGTTTTTCAAGATTTCGACGCGGAAACAGGCGGAAAATCAGCCGGCTGGATGTGCGCGTCGAATTGTGCGGTATTGTCTTAAAATCTTGTTTCGGTTACAACCGTCGCCTGTTTGTTGTAAAAAGCGCAGCGGCGGAGCATCTCGCGGGTGGCCTCAAACAGGAAGGCGCTTTTTTTCCCGCTTTCATCGACAAAAATCGCGGCGTAAGCGTCGCTCGCCTTGGAGGAGGACAGCGCGCTGTAGACGGTCCCGACTTCGGAATCGAGATATTTCGGATCTCCGAGCGGCGCGATCGACGTGCAGTCCTTAACTGCGAAGGTAAGCTTCACCTTTCTGATGCGGTGGTTGAAAGCGTTCTGAATGTGCGAGAAGGTAATCTTCCCGGCGGCGATTGAATATTCGTATTCCAGATTTACGAACCGCCAGGTGAAGAAGACGAGAACCGCGTCGCCGAGCGCGAGAAAACATCCGAGCGGCGCCAGGATTCTCCATTTGACTATAAGGAGCAGCGCGACCACGGGCAGGATGACGTAAGCGGCGATCAGCCCTATCCGGCGCCAGAGCCAGACGCCTTCCGCCTTCTGCGCTACACTGTATTCATACGCTTCGGTAATATCCGCCATCGTATCTCTCCTTTACTCCTGTAACTTCTTATTATACAACAGAATACTTAAAAAATCAAGTGCGGAGAGGGGCTCCGCGAGCGTCCCGAACGCGGTTCAGTCCCCCGTCTCGATCAGATAGTAAGCTCCCTTTCGGGCGGATACCAGCGCGCAGTTGCCTTCGATTTCGTTAGATACGGCGTACTGCAGCCGCCGGGTCAGCGTACCGTTTTTCAGTTTGTATTTCGTTCCGTCGATTTCGAGTCCCTTTACCTTTTCGTCGGCGGCAATTACCGAAAGATATTTGTAGCCGCGGCCGACGATCACCGACGACCCGCGCAGAAACCGCACTCGCTGGCGTCCGTCGCAGACTGAGGCGTAGACGCCGCGCAGAGAAAGATCTTCGAGAATTCCGAAATTGGCGAGCGTGTGATCTATCCTGCCGGATATTCCTCCGACGATGACGATCTCGCCGGCGCCGCGTTCGATCGCAACCTCGACCGCCTGCTGGGTATCGGTATAATCCTTTTCGACGGGAAGACGTATAAGCTCGGTGTCGGACGGGAGTTTGCCCTCGCCGAGAGAATCAAGATCGCCGACTACCGTGCGGGGAGTCACTCCGAGCCGGCGGGCGTTGAGCCATCCCGAGTCGGCGGCGATCGTCAGATCGTCGCCCTGCGGCGACGGTATCGTCTTCCGGTCCGGAAAAACGTCGCCTCCGACGTAAATAAAAGCCCTCATATCGCTTTTTTCGTCACTTTCTGCTCTTTTTTTTCAGATCGGCGTACATTTCAAGATAACTCTCGCGGCGGGAGGCGGCTATTCTTCCCTCTCTCACCGCTGCGAGAACTCCGCAGTCGGACTCTCCGGTATGCGTGCAGTCGGCCCAGCGGCAGTCGGCGTAACAGGGACGGAACTCGCGCATACAGCCGGGGAGCGCGTCCAGCGTCAGAAAATCGAAGTTCTCGAAATCTATCATCGAAAAACCGGGAGTATCCGCTATAAAGATGACCTTTCCGGCCGGAGAAAAAGCGAAAATCTCGGCGATCCTGGTCGTGTGGCGGCCGCGGCCGGTTTTCCGGCTGACCTCGCCTTCCGACAGCGAGATGCCCGGGAAGAGCCGGTTGAGCAGCGTGGTCTTGCCGACGCCCGACGCTCCGCAGAAGGCGCAGAGGGTTCCCTCGGGAATGAGGGAGATATGCTCTCTCAGGAGTTCCGTTCCCTCTCCCGTGCGGCAGGAAAGCGGAAAGACCGGATAACCCGCCTTTTCATAGGTGTCGCGCAGGCATTCCGCAGTCGCGGGATCCAGCTCGGACTTTCCGATGACTATCGCCGGCTCGATTCCGCGGTACTCGCAGACCGCGAGCAGTTTGTCCGTCATAAGCGTGGAGGGAGCGGGCATCGCCGACGCGACGATGATGAAGAGCCGGTCGAGATTCGCCATAGGCGGCCTTATCATCAGATTGCGGCGTTCGTATACCGATTCGATGACTCCGTCGGGCAGTCCGGCGGTATCGTCGGTCCCCGATCTGCCGTCCGACGAAAGATCCGAATAACTCACGTTAACGCGGTCTCCCGCCACGACTCCGTCGCGCTTCAGTCCGCCGCGCGCGCGAAAACGCAGCGTGCGGCCTCCGAGCGGAGAACCGTCGTCGTCTATTCGGACGAGAAAGAGTCCTCCGGTGCCGCGCATCACGCGTCCGTCGGACGTAAATCTTGCTCCGTCAGCCATCTTCGAAAACTTCCGGGAAACCCGCCGCGACGAGCGGCTCCGCCGTAACCGACGCTCCGTACTCGAAGGTCACTGCAATTCCGCCGCGGAGCGAATTGTTGAGCCGGAATTTCCCTCCGACGCCGGGATTTGTGAATCCTACGGCTCCGCAGAGGGCAAGAACGGCGTCCGAACCGTCTGCGGCGGGGAGAGTTCCTACGTTGCAGAATCCGGCGTGGCATACGAGGAGTCCGGCGCCGCACTCAAGCGCGGATTCGTACAGCCCGTCGGCGCGGGCGTCGGTGCAGGAGGCCCAGTTGCCGAGCAGATTGAGGCCGCTGTCGGGATCGAATCCGGTGACGGAGAAGCCCCCGGTCAGCGTGCAGGCCTCGGGGAGCGCCGGCAGATATACGGCGAAAGGTACGTCCGAAGTCCCTGCTCTTTCGGCCACGCGGCGCAGAATGCGCATCCGGTCCGCGGTCGTCGACGGATCGTCAAGATCGTCGATCCCCGCGAACACGCAGATTCCGAGAGGTACTTTTGCCGCGTCGGCGTACAGGATGAACTCGGTTTTCGAGAACTCGTTCCGGTCCGATCCCGACGCCTTTATGACCTCGAGCGCGAGATCGAGCCGGCTGCCGGAGGGGTCGGTCGTGATCAGACGGTATCCCCAGTCCGCGGCTCCGCGTGACTGATCTATCACCGAACAGACGGCGGCGATCTCTTCGCGGCTGTCGCTTCCCGCCATGCCTCCGTTAACGACGATCGCCGACGGGGCGCAGCGCTTAACCATCGCGGACAGCAGCTTTTCGGTATAGCTTCCGGAATCCGGCGCCGAGACGACGAGCGTCGTCTCGCGGGCTCCCCTTTCTTTTTCGGACAGCGAGATAAAACCGAGACGCTCTCCGGATATCTTAGTTATATAAAGCTTTGTTAATACGTTTCTGATGCGGTTAACCGAGAGGAAGAAGTCCGCGAACCGTTCGGCACCCTCCATGGCGGTTTCCTTGCGGAACGCGAGCACCGTAACGCTTTCGGTGTCTCCGTTTTCGTCGGCTTCGCGCGAGATTTCGAGTCCGTCTTCACCGATGCGCATAAACGCTTCGAGATAGGACTCGTTCGAACAGACTGTATGTCCGAGGAAAACCGCGAACCCGTTCCGGCGCTCTTCCGCGGAATACTCGAAATCGGCGCAGACCGTCGGAATGACGTAATCGTATCCTTCCATCCTGCCCGCGAGATAATCCGCGGTCTCCCTGCCCCATTCGTCGGAAGGCGAATAGACGAAATCTATTCTGACCTCGTCTCCGAAGCGGGTGCGCAGATCGTCGGTGGTGATCACCCTGGTCTGCCTGACGCCGCGGGCGGATTCGGCGGTATAAACGTAATAGAAATACATCACCGCCGCTCCTGCGGCGATAAACGCGGCCGACAGAACGACCGCGGCGATGAACATCGCCCTGTTTTTTGCGACCCTGCTCACCCGGACCACCTTCAGACTCCCGGCTGCGTCCCGGACTCGGGAACCGCCGCCGTCTCTTCCGGCTCGGTACCGGTTTCGGGAGCCGCCGTTGTTTCGGGCTCCTGAGAAGTCGTAACCTCCGGCTGGGCGACGGTCGTAACTTCCGGCTCGGCAACGGTCGTGATCTCGGGTTCGGTCTCGGGCGGCTCATAGTCGGGGCCGAGAGACACCTTGATTACAATCAGATCCTCGCCTTCCGGTCCGGCTCCGAGATAGGGCTCCGACCGGTCGACGACGTATCCGTAGGATTCCTCTTCGTCGTCACGAACGTATTCGACTCTGACCGCGTAGCCCTCGCTTTCGAGCGCTTCGCAGGCCTCGCTCTCCTCGAGTCCGACGACGGGAGGAACGTAATACTTTCCTCCGCTGACGACCATCAGAATGCTCAGGTTCCCGCTCGCTACGTCGGCCTCACGCCCGTACGAGGGAGACGTCGCGATTATCCGTCCGGGTTCGGCCGTGCTTCGGGTAACGGTCTCATAGTACCTGACAGTGACCGACAGCCCGTTTTCGGCGCACTGCTTTTCAATATCGTAATCGAAAAAGATCTTCGCGTTCTCGACCGTCATGCCGACGGCGTTGATATTTATTTTTAGCGTCCGCTTGAAGGTCTCGCCGGCGCTGTACCGCAGCGTGACCGAGGAAAGTCCGGGAACGGGTGTTCCTCCGACCGGTTCCTGGCTCAGCACGCTGTTCTTTTCGGAATAGCTCAGCACAGGCACCTTCTTTACGGTGTAACCGAGCGATTCGAGGAAGGACGCCGCCTTCTCGATATCGGTTCCTCTCACGTCCGGATAGAAATTGACGTCGTATTCGCTGCCGCCGCTGACGTAAAAGTCGATGACGGACACTCCGGAATAGACTGTCGTATCGGCCTCGACGCTCTGCCAGAGCACCGTGCCGACCGGAAGCGGCGAACGCGTGTAGGTCACGTCGCCCACGAGAAGCTGCTTTTGGTCGAGAATGAATTTCGCCTCCGCCTCGCTACGTCCGACGACGTCGGGCATGGCTGTCTTCGCGGTGCCGATGCCCCGGCTGACGGTGATGACGACGGTGCTTCCGCTGTCGACGACGGCTCCGGCGGACGGGTCGGTAGAGATCACGTTTCCGTTCGGAACGATCGGATTGTATTCGAAGACGACCGAGATTTCAAACCCGTCGCTCCGCAGTTCGGAACGCGCCACGCGGTAATCCTTGAGCGTGCAGTCCCTGACCTTCTTCTGTTCTATGCCGAGACTGACCTTTATCGTGACGCGGCAGGGCGATTTGCGGTGCGAACCCGGCGAGGGTTCCTGGCTGATAATCGTCCCCGCGGGATGCGTGCCGTCGGAATAGACGTATTCGACGCTCAGCACGTAATTGGTTTTGACGAGCCCGAGTTCCTTGAGCTGGGCGTTGTAGGCGGATGGGCTCCCCGCCTCTTCGGCAGAAAGATAATACTTCCCAACGACGTCGGGAACGGTCAGACTCTCGCTGCCGAGAGTCGTGATGTTCAGCCGGTCAAGCACCACGAAAACGGAGACCACCGCGACCATGAGCAGCGCGAAAGCGATTCCGAGCACCACCGGCGTGAAGGAGCTGCTCGGGCGGTATCCCTCGCGGTTCTTCGCCGATCTTTTGTTCCGCCTGATTTGCGCCGGAGAAAGGGCTTCCGCCCGGCGGTTCTTCTCCACCCGCCTCATCTCGCGGAACATGTCCAGCGCGGAGGCGTACCTCTTTTTCGGGTCCTTTTCTATCGCGCAGAGAATGATATCCTCCAGCCCGCGCGGTATTTTTTTGTTGTATACTCTCGGAGGCACCGGCTTTTCCTTGATATGCATCATAAGGACGGTCGCCGCCTTCTCGTGATAGAAAGGAAGTCTTCCGGTCGCCATCTCGTACATCATTATGCCGAGAGAATAAAGATCGGAACGTGCGTCGGATTCTCCGCGAGACGCCTGCTCGGGACTTATGTAATAAACCGTCCCTATCGCCGCGTCGGCGATGGTCGATGTCTCGGCGTCGGATATCTTGGCGATATCGAAATCGGTCACCTTGACGATGCCGTTTTTAAGCAGCATGATATTCTGCGGCTTGATATCGCGGTGAATGACTCCTTTGGAGTGTGCGTGCTCGAGAGCCGCGAGGATCTGCTCGCCGAATTTCAGAACCTCCCCGTAGGGCAGCGCGCCGCGGCGGTCCATATAATCGCGCAGCGAAATACCCTCGACGTATTCCATGACGAGGTATTTTACCGGTCCCTTGACCGATACGTCGTATATGCCGATAATGTTCGGATGCGAAAGCCGTCTAACCGCCTGCGCCTCGTTGGTGATGCGTCTGAGCGCCTCGCTGTCTCCGGCTATCTCTTCGTGGAGTATCTTGAGGGCGACGTCCTTGCCGGTTTGCAGGTCGCGCGCCCTGAAAACGTCGGCCATCCCTCCGGAGCCAACGTACTCCTCCACGAGGTATCTTCCTCCGAGCTCCCGGCCGATATATTTGTCGGACTGTGTGTTTCTTTTCATCGGTCAGGCCATTTCAGAACTGTGCGAGTATCACCGTAATGTTGTCGGGCCCGCCGGCACGGCGGGCGGCACTGACGAGCTGATCGACCTTTTTCGCGACGGTTCCGGTACCGTTTACGATCGAAAGGATTCTGTCGCGGTCGACGCAGACGTAGAGGCCGTCGGAGCAAAGCATAAGATAGCCGTGTCCGTTTCCCTCTTCAAAGTCGAGATCCAGCGAACCGGCGTCGGATTCCAGTTCGGGAGCCGCTCCGACCGCGCGGGTGATAATGTTTCGCATCGGAGAACCCTCCGCCTGATCGGCGGTAAGATCTCCGCTGTCTACGAGCTGCTGAACGTAGGAGTGGTCGTGGGTCACCTGTACCGTCTCGTTCTCCGAGATCCTGTATACCCTGCTGTCTCCGACGTTTATCCACCATCCGCGCCTGGAACCGACGGTTATGACCGCGCAGAGAGTGGTGCCCATGCCTTCGAGGCGGCTGTCGGGACGGTCGTGCGCCTTTTCCCAGACCGCTCTGTTGGCCTCGGAGGCGGCAATCTTCAGGGCGCGGCGGACGGTCTGATCCCTGAGATCCGGTTTCTGTTCCGGGCTGTCGGGGATCAGGAGCTCGCGAAGCATATCCGAAAAGGTCTCGACGGCGATGCGCGAGGCCTCCGAGCCGCCGGCATAGCCGCCCATACCGTCGCAAACGACGGCGACTTCGACTCCCTGCAGGAGTTCGAAAATCGCGAACGAATCCTGATTTTCCCGCCGGACGACTCCGACGTCGCTTTTACCGTAGAAGATCATAGCGTTTCCTTCCTCAGTTCTGGGTTGACGAATAACCGCGTCTCAGCTGTCCGCAGGACGCGCTGATGTCGGGACCGAGCGTTCGTCTCACCGTGGCCCTTATTCCCTTTCGCTCGAGTTCGCCGCGGAAAGCGGCGATCTCCGCCGCCGACGGAGGCCCGAGTCCCGTCCCGGCGACGCGGTTTACCGGTATCAGATTGACGTGTACCGGATATCTTTCGCCGTCGCCTCTCAGCGAACCGTTCAGCAGTCCCGCGAGAGCCGCGGCGTCGGAGCGCGTGCAGTTTTTGTCTTTTATAAGCGTGTATTCGAATGATATCCGCCTTCCGGTGGCGTCGCGGTAAACGCGGCAGGCCTCCATCAGCGCGGCGATGTTCCATTTTCTGTTAACCGGCATGATTTCGCTCCGCGTCGCGTCGTCGTGAGCGTGAAGCGAGATCGACAGGGTTATCGGCAGTTTCTCAGCCGCGAGCTTTTTTATCCCCTCGACGTGTCCGCAGGTCGAAAGCGACAGATGCCGGTATCCGATGCAGATTCCGCGCGGGTCGTTCAAAATCCGCAGAAAGCGCAGGACGTTGTCGTAGTTGTCGAGCGGCTCGCCGATTCCCATCATTACGACGTTGTCGATCCGTTCCCCGCCGTCCCGCTCCGCCGCGATAATCTGCCCGAGTATTTCTCCGGCTTCGAGATCGCGGACTCTGCCGCCTATCGTCGAAGCGCAGAAGCGGCAGCCCATCCGGCAGCCCACCTGCGACGAAACGCAGATCGTATTGCCGTGCTCGTATTTCATAAGCACCGACTCGATCATATTTCCGTCCGAAAGGCGGAAAAGGTATTTGGCCGTGCCGTCGATCGCCGAGACCAGCTTCTTTTCAACCGCGGGAAGCGAGCAGTCAAAGGATTGCTCGAGCAGTTCCGCCGTCCTTTTCGGGACGTTGTTTATATCCCGCGGCATGACGCCTTTGTGAAGGCGCGGAAAGATCTGCCCGGTCCGGTAGCCGGCCTCTCCGGCTTCCGCGAGAAAGCCGCCGAGCTCCCCGTACGAGAGCGAGAGAATATTCTGTTTTCTGGCGGTTTCTGTGCTCATCCGGTCGTAATGTAGAAATGTATTGGATTAAGGCAATACCGCACAATTCGACGCACGCGTCTTGACGGCTCTTTTTACGCCTGTAGGGGCAACAGCGCACCATTTATCGTACGCATCCTGTCGGCCCTTTTTGTGTCTGCCATTGCGTCGAATGCTTGAGAAACATCCAGTTTCTCCGCGCCTTCTCAGCAAGGGCAGGCGCAAAAATGGCTCGACAATCTACGCACTCAAACGGTGCGTTGTTGACCTGACGTCTGAAATCTTGAAAAACCGCCTG